>NZ_JBYIVZ010000056.1:0-63915 GCF_057710365.1 Streptomyces sp. bgisy027 | reverse complement strand
TACACCACTGTGCGGGCATGACCGGGTCGCGCCGGGCCGTTGACGGACCAGGGTGCCCGTGGAGGCTTCGGGGACGCCAGTTCCGGCCCCCTGTCTGGCGGTGCGCGGCTCTTGACGGGGATCCAGGAACGGGCACATCGTTGCGCATTGCACCAACCTGTCCCAAGGGGGACTGCTATGGCTTTCGAGTGGCGCTACTTCGTCCGTCCCGACGGTTCCTTCTGGCGCACGCCCAACATCGACGGGTCCCTCGACTCGGTGACGGACGAGGAACTGGCAGGTATGGACCGCGTGCTCAACCGGCGCCGCGAGGAGAAGGCACCGGTGCCGTGCTCGCGGTGCGCACGGAAGCTGCTGCTGCACTGGAACGCGCCGGCGCCGGGCGTGACGCTGGAGCTGTGCGAGGGCTGCGACAGCGGCCGCCCGGCCGCGAGCGACCTGATCCGCTGGATCGGCGATTCCGCCAGGCGTTCGGCAGACCTGCCGTTGCTCTTTGAGATGTGGGAGACGGAGACCATGGAATCCATGGGCTGGGTTTTCGTTCCTGCCGATGGCCCTGGCACTGAGTGATGAATTCCCGTCTCAGTCCCGGATGAGCTTCTGGAACTGCGGGCATCCGATGGCATGCCACTACCTGACGAGGACTTCGTCGGCAACCATCACGACCTCTGCGTGCCACGGCAGACAGTCGTGGCACGCATGGATCTCGTACGAGTTGCCGTCGTCGTCGAACGCCTTGAGGTCGACGGAGCCGACCGGCGCTCGGTAGGTGACGTCCTGCTGCGGATCGGAGCCTTCTGCCATGGCGGTCAGTATCTACGAGCGCTCGGAGGGGCCCTCCGGGGCCGGGAACACGCGCTGAGATCTCGCTGCGGGAGTTCTTCTGGGGCCCACGTCCAGTGCGCCCGGCATGAAGGTGCCGCCCGGGAGGTGGGGCAGGCGCCATGGTCGGCGGCCTGAGCGGCTTCGCCCGTTCAGCGCGGGGCTTCGGCGCCGCCGCCGTGGCGGACCCGTTCCAGGACCTGCTCGTGCAAGGCCGCCAGGCCCTCCGGCGGCACCGGGGCGGGGCTACCGGTGAGGACATACCAATCTTCTGCGTCCGTGTACTGGATGGCGATGTCGGCGCGTCCGTCGGGCAGCAGGCGGGTGGCGACGGTGAGGTCGCCGGTGATGATGCCGACCTCGTCCGTCATCGCGCCGCCCTGCCCGGCCTTCACCTCACTGACGAGCTGTTCCGGCTGCGGGGGGTGTGCGTTCATGAGGGGCAGGTACCCAGCATGTCGGTGAGCGCGTCCTTCTCGGCCTCGGTCATCGACAGCTCGTAGTCGGACTTCACCGACACCCATGCCCGGGCATAAGTGCACCAGTACGCCTGGGACGGCGGCTTCCACTCGTCCGGTCCCTGGTCGCCCTTGCTGCGGTTGGAAGCAGCGGAGACGGCCAGCAGCTGCGGGTGCGTCAGGTCGTTCGCGAACGCCTTCCGCTCCTCCTGCGTCCATGTGTTCGCCCCGGACCGCCAACCGTTCGTCGTACACGCTCACCCACCGCCCGGACACCGCCCGGCACTCGTCGTCCCGGGTGACGTCCGTGCCGTCACGCTCCAGAACCGTCTCGCGGGTGTTGCAGTGCTCCCCCTGCTCCGCCCAGTGCGAGAACTTCTCCCGGCTGTAACCGGACATCGAACCGTGCGGCGCCACCTTCAGCTCCGCCAGCTCCGCCCTCGCCTGCTCGGCTGTCGGCACACCCGGCAGCGTGCCCGTGCCGGCCCCGCCGCCCGACGTGCCGGCCGAGGACGACGCGGACGGTTTGGCGTCACTCGCCTTCGGCTGCACCTCGATGTCCTCAGCCGTCGAACACCCGGCCAGCGCGAGCACGGCCACGGCCGCCACGCTCTGCCCCCACCACCCCTTCTGACGTGCCATGACCTGCCGCGTTCCTCCCCATCCGGTGACCGTACGAGCCGCAGCGTACCCGCACAGCACCGCCCACTCGGCCACCTCAGTACACCGTTCACCCCTGCGAGGCGAACGGTACGGGGTCAGACGGTGTGACTACGACGCCGCTGTTGCACCCGGCGCGGTTCCGTGAGCCCGGGCGCTCGTGATCGAGCGGTGTCTTCATGCCCCTCAGGACCAGGTTGCGCAGCTACCCGCGAGCCGGTGTTCATGACTGTCCGGGCGTCACGATGTTGTCGCGGTGATCAGTCCGGCCAGGCTCCAATGCGTCCAGCGCCTTTCGCACGCCACCAAGTTTTCGTTGGAGACGGGCCGCCGTCGTTGCCGCTGCTGCCTTGGTCGACTCATCGTTGTTCAGCCGTTTGGCGAGCGCCTCGGCTTGCTCCTCGACGGCTGTAAGCCGAGCTGAGAGTTCGGCCAGCAGCGGTGCCGAAGTCTTGGTCTGACTCTCGGGTGTTCCTGCGCTGCCGCTGCCTTCCAACTGGAGCCGCAGGAGTGCCGTCTGCTCCTCCAACTGGCGGTTCTTCATGTACAGCTCAACCAACAGGGAGACCTTCGCCCGCAGCACCCACGGGTCGAACGGCTTGGAGATGTAGTCCACCGCGCCCGCCGCATAGCCGCGCAAGGCGTGGGCCGGGCCATGCTTGATCGCGGTGAGGAAGATGATCGGGATGTCCCGGCTCCGCTCGCGCCGTTTGATGTGCACGGCCGTTTCGAAACCGTCCATACCCGGCATCTGCACGTCCAGCAGAATGACCGCGAAATCGTCCGTGAGTAGCGCTCTGAGCGTCTCTTCCCCAGACGATGCCCGAACCAGTGTCTTATCGGGCGCAGATAGGATCGCCTCCAAGGCCAGCAGATTCTCTGGCCGGTCATCGACCAGGAGGATCTTGGCCTTCTGCCCGGCGCTTCGTCTGCTGGAGTCCGGCGTCTGGTTCCGCAGTTCTGCCAGCATGCGCGCGGTGTAAGCCCGGTTGGGCGGGGTGCGCGCACGTAGTTGCCGGGCGCCTGGGCTGCCGAGGGAGGAGCCCTCAAGCAGCGCATCGAAGTCCTCGTTCTGGCTAGCCATGCCGCCCGCCCCCTTGGTTCTGCTGTGCTTTCTTCCTCCAGCGGTAGAGCAGTCCCTCGATGGCGCGGACCGACTTCGCCGCTACCAGCTGCTGGATCTCCTCTTGTGTGTAGCCGTCGAGCACCAGGGCCACGGCCGCCTGGGTCCGCGGGTCGTCGATGTCATTGAGGTCCTCGAGAACCCGGAGGTTGCCGAGGACTTCCTCGGCCACACTGAGCGTGCTGATCGGGGCCTCATACACGGTCTTCTGCCGTTGCAGCGACCGGCGGTGCCGTTCTTCGCCGGCTCGGTATCTGCGGAACTCGTTGGGGAAATCGTAGGCACACGCGCCCATGAAGTAGGTGGTGATGCTGGCGCCTCCCTCGTAGGTCCAGCCGCCCTCGACGAAGGCGCGTTGCCGGAAGCGGGGCAGGGCTCGGGCCACGGTCATGGTCGCCAACTCCTCCCGCAGATCACTGTTCGAGGCCAGTTCCTCCAGATCAAACTCGTGGGGGCTCAGACCGAGGCCACGGTCGGCGACGAGCTGGAAGATAAACCCCGAGTGCATCCGCCCTCGCAGAACCGAGATGCCGTACCGGACGAGCTCATCTACGAACTGGTCGTACTGCGGGCCCTGGAAGCCGTCCTGGGCCAGCACGCGGAGGATCCGCTGGTCGTTCATCCTCCGGTCGATGCTTGCCTGCAGCCTCCGGACTTCCCGGCCATGTCGGGTCTCCATCCGGCGCAAGTCGTCCTGCGACACTGGCGCGCCCAGATCACCTTTCCCGGGCCGGCCTGAAGGTTGTAGGTCCCGGGCGCGTGCGGCCGCGGGCTGCCCACCCGCGCCGTCGCCCTCCATCTCCTCCCCTTCCGGTCGTCGTCCAGCCCGCCCGTGATCCACAGGGCCCGCTCCGTCATCAACCGCTCCAGCCCGGTCGCAAGCTCCCGTGCTTCCACGGCCGAAGACGCAGACGACCACTTGCAAGTGCGCCGTTCCCCGGTACCCCACGGACTCTTTCAAGATCTTTTCCTGACGATGCGAGTGCACGAAATCCGTGGAGTACCGGGCCCGACGTGACGTAAGAGCGGGCGTCTGACACATCAACCCCATGGAGCAGCACGTGAGTTCCGCCCCCGCCCCCACGCCGCCGAACCCGCCCGAACCCGGCCCCTTCCTGACGCTGCACACTGCCATCGTCCTCCTGACGGCGGTCGTCATCGGGCTGATCGTCGGATGCTCACCTTCCTCAGCGGTACCCCGACCGCTGGTGCCGTCCTTGCGGGCCTGATCGGCGCCGGCGGCAGCGTGCCGGTCCTGCGCACCCTCATCGGCTGACGCAGGCGAGACGACCTGCGGGGCAGGTCAGCGGGGACGCGGTGAATTCCTGAAGCCGGGCGACCAGTTGCCGGTCCCGGCGGGCGACGATGACAGAGGAACCGGGGCCCCGGCGGCGAGCCGGGCGCGCCCCAGGCAATCGGTGGGTGGGAGCGCTGCGGCCTCGTCCAAGGTCGCAGCGAGGCGGGCGGGGCCGTGCTTGGTCTACCTTGGCGCAGCGCCCGCATTCCGGCCGACGTCAGTCGTCCCCAGCGGTCGGGGAGGTGATCCACGCAGAGGGCTCCCGCGTCGGTTCGGCTTGGTCTGGTTGAGATACTTCCTCCCAGACCAGACGGGGAGGCTCGGTTGATCATCTTTGACACGAACGCGGTGAACCTTCTGCAGCCCGAAGGACCCACTGCGGATATCATCCGAAAGCTGCGGCAGTCGGGACACCACAGGGTCGCCGTGCCATGGATGGTCCTGGAGGAGATGGCCGCCCATCAGGCGCGGTATTACCCGGACAGGCACCAGGCGGTCCTGAAGTCCCTGGAGAAGCTGCGGGAGATCCTCCCCTGGGAGCTGAAGAGTTCTCTGGAGCCTGTGGACCTGGAGCGCCTCCTGGATCACTGGCGGGAAGCTTACGGGGAGATCTTCGAGGTCATCGAGACCAGTGACACGGCCCTGCGCAGGGCATACCAGCGGGAAGCGATGGCTCTTCCGCCGGCGAAGCGGTCCAAGGACCACTCTGAGGGCGGCCGCGATGCGGCGATCTGGTTCTCCATCCTGGAATTCCTCGAGCAGAACCCCGACCAGCACGTCTACTTCGTCACGAACAACACATCCGACTTCGGTGACGGAACCGCCTACCGGTACCCGATGAACGAGGACGTCCGCGGTCTGGAAGACCGGCTGACCCTGCTCAAGGACTTCGCCCAGGTCGTCTCCGAGTTCACCCAGGAGGTGTCCGGGAAGGATGCAGAGGACGCTGCAGCACAGCTGCTGGCGTCGCCGTCTGTCCGTAATGGCGTGGCGGAGGCGGCGAGGGGATTGAGTACGCTCACCGGTTACACCGGCCTCGACGACGGCGACGCGCCGGAGCAGTGGTACGCGTGGTCGGGCGTGCCTGAGGTCGAACTGCTCGCCGTCACAGACGTCACGGGCCACGCGATCGAAGGAGACGTCTGGTACACGGCCACGGCGCGGTGGCTGCTGTACGGCCTCGCAGTCGACGAGATGGAGGGCCTTGCCGGGTACATCGCCTGTGTCTGGGAGACGAAAATCCTCTTCTCTGCAGGCGACGGTATGGCGCCGACTCTGCTCACCTCGGGCGAACCGGCCCCTCCAGATACCGATGACGAGCCGTGCATGAAGATCCTGAAGGACCTCAAAAAGCGAGTCGCCGACATCGCGGCGGCCGCCAGGCGCAACGTCCTCGCGGCCCGGACCCCAGCGGAGCAGTTGGTCTCCGACCGACTCGCCTCCACTCTCTCGGGACTTGACCTGACCCACGCTCGGCTCGCCCGGCAAGCCGCCGAGCAGGCGGCGCTCATCAATGGCCCGGCACAGCGCCTCGCCCGCCAAGCGGCCGAACAACTGAAGCTGATCAACGGCCCTGTTCAACAGCTCGCCAAGCAGATGGCCCAGCAGGCGGCAGCCAACCGAGCTGCCCTGGACGCAGCGGTCAACGCTCCTGGGCTACGCCTCGCCCAGCAGGTCGCTGAGCAGATCGCTGCTTTGCCCCGGCTCGACATCGCCGTGCCCCGGCTCGATATCCCCAGTTACACGCACCAGCCACACATTGGTGAGGACGTACGCAGGGACGATGCCGCACAGGATGAACAGCCGGGAGCGTCCGCCCCCGAAACCCATGAAACCGAGCCAAATGGCCCTGCCGAAACAGCCGCGGATGACAGCAACCCGGATGAGTAACCCAGGCGTACTGTCCTGGCCAGTCAGTCCAGGACAGTGATGCCGACGACCGGCATGCCGGACGCGAGGGCCAGGCCGATCCGAGCTGATCGTTTCCGGGGGCCAGGGTGATCGCCCCGCAATCACCCCTCGGCAGGGACCGTCGTCGCGGGCTGGTTGGTGTCGAGAGTCCTGTCTCTGTGATGTCCAGGCAGTCTCGGAGATCTAAGCGTCAAGGGGGCGGCAGCTAGGTGGACCATTCCCGCCCCTATCAGGCAAAAGGATCTTCCAACACTTTCATTCCTGTCGAAGGCATTCGGGAAGAAATGCGCATCGGGGACTCCTCGCGATGGAATCGCGGAAGCATGGCAACACTCCCGGCACCACCGCCCCATCCACCGCTGGCCCCGCAGCCACGCTCCGGCCCTCCGCCCAAGAACGACACACAGCGTTCGTCAAGGACCGTTTCCCGACCCGACCTCGCGACGCCTGCCGAGAGCTTGAGCAACTCACAGACTGCCGCCGTCGACACACTGTCGCCCTCCGTCCGATCCCCACACTGGCCGTCCAAGCCGGGAGCGCCGTTGCCGCTTCGATAGCCGCACACCGCGCAGGGCTGTCAGGCCGGTCAGCCCTGCCAGGCCAGTCTCACACAACGCCCCAGACCGCAGCCGCACAGCGCACGGATGCCGATGCCCTGCCCCGAGGACGCTTCGGCCCCCCGGAAAGCCGGACGACGGGCCGGCCGATCCAGTGTCGCCGTTCCGTGAACTGTGACCCCCTATCGGTCGATGAAAAGTCCCCCCTTCCGTGATCAAGTGATCAGGCTGGCTCCATGGGAGTCAGGTGGAAGAGGTGATCGGTGTGGAGGACTGGGCTGAGATCCGGCGGCTCCACCGTGCGGAGGGCATGTCGATCAAGGGGATCGCGCGGCATCTGGGGATTGCCCGGAACACCGTGCGGCGGACGGTGGCCAGCGATGATCCGCCGAAGTACCGGCGGGCGCCGAGAGGCTCGATCGTGGACGCGGTGGAGCCGGCGATCCGTGAACTGCTGGCGAAGTACCCGCGGATGCCCGCCACGGTGATCGCCGAGCGGATCGGGTGGGAACGGTCGGTGTCGGTGCTGAAGCGGCGGGTGCGGGAACTGCGGCCGGTCTATCTGCCGGACCTATCTCGCGGACGGCGTATCAGCCCGGCGAGCTGGCCCAGTGCGATCCAGGTGGCCGGGTCCTCGGCGTCTACGTCTTCCACGGTCGGCACGGCAGTTCCCGGGTCAGGAGTCGTACGCCCAGGACCGGCCGGTCTGCCTGTACTGCTCGACGGGGAGGGGGTCGACTCCGGGCCGCATGCGGTCCAGGTACAGATGGCCGTCAAGGTGGTCGATCTCGTGGGCGATGAGCCGGGCGAGGCCGCGTTCGTAGACTGTGGTGGCGGTGGGTCCGTCGAGCGTGGTGGTCTCGACGGTGATCCGCAGAGGGCGGGGGACCAGGCCTCGAACGTCGAAGAACGACAGGCACCCCTCGTACTGCTCGTCGCTCTCGTCGGAGGCGGCGGTGATGCGGGGGTTGAGCAGCACGATGGCGCCGGCGCCTTCGTCGGCGGGCTGGACGACGGCCGCCGCCCGGCCAATGCCGATCTGTGGGGCGGCGATCCCCATGCCCTTGGCGAAGGGGTGCACCTGGGCGATGCGCTCCATGGAGGCGAACAGCGCGTCCACGGCCTGTTCGGCGGCGTCGCGCTCGGCGGGGAGGCCGAAGGGACGAGCCGGCTCGGTCAGGATGGGGGCGCCGTGCTGGACGACGCCGAGGTTGCGCATCTGCTCGCTGGGCCGAACCTCGGTCACTTGAATTCCCCTTGATTCACGTCCTGTTCGGGCCGCGCCCGAAATCGCCATTCGAGACGATAGCGAGCGTGCTGGGCCGGGCGGGCGGTCGACCAGGTGAACAGGCGCACGCCGCCCTCCTCCCGCCTGCCGGGGGCGCTGGGCAGTGGGGACGCCTCGGCAGTCATCGAGGTCTCGGTTCCCCACACCACCGGATCGAGCGCGGCGGGGAAGGCCAGGACGACTTCCAGGTGCTCGGTGGGCAGCCGTACGGCGCGCTGGAACCATCTGCCCCATTTGGTGTCGCTGACGGTGTAGGCGTACTCGATCCACACCGAGTCACCGGGGTAGAGCGGGAAGCGGCCCTGGTCGTTGTCGAACAGCAGCCAGACCTCCTTGAAGGCGTCCCGGTCGTGTTTGGCCTGCCAGCGCATCGCCTCCCCACGGCAGGCCGCGGTGAGCGCGAGTTCGTCCCAGGTCAGCGGGTGGGCCCGGTAGTGGGCGTTGGAGCGTTCCGGGTCGCCGGGGTAGCGGTCGACGGAGATGCGGATCAGGTAGCGGGTGATCGGGGCGTCTCCGGTGTTGCGCAGCAGGCGGCGCATGGTGAGCCGGTAGAACTCGCCGTCGTAGTCGAGCCGGGCGGCGTCGTGCTCGACGACGATCGCCGAGCCGGTGGCGTACGGCTGCTCGGTCCGCCGCGTCGAGGGCACGGCTGCCGTCGCGGTGGTCTGGCGGGCGCGGGCCGCCTCGTACTCGCACCACCTGTGCCAGATCGCCTTGCCCGCGTTCAGCGTCTCGTCCGCAAGGCGCGCGAAGTCGGCGGTCGGGTTGTGGCGGCCGGACTCCATATGGCTGACGTAGGAGGGGTGGAAGCCCATCAGCTCGGCGAGGGCCTTCTTCGCCAGACCGCGCACCTCGCGCCAGTAGGCGACCTCGGCAGCGAAGTTCTGCGCCGCCTGTTCCACGGTGATCGCGTCCTGCGCGTCCATCAAAGCTCCCGCCCTGCCTGGGTGTTGAGTGCGTGAGTGAACCGTGAGTGAGGACAGTTCACCATTCTGTCGCCGTCCTCGCCGCCGGTTTCCTTCCCTCACCGGCCCGGTTCGACCCCCGCGGCCGGCGAGAGGGGATGCACAATGCGCCTGCTGTATCTGCTCAACGTCTCCAACCCGGACCGGTTGTCGGCGGACTCGGGCTTCACGTTCGCCGACCTGCTGGCCCCGGCCCTGACGGACGCCGGGGCGGAGGTGACCGTGGCGGCCCCGGTTCCCACGGGAGACCGGCGGGTGGGCTTCGAGCCCACGGTGTCGCCGGCCACGAAGTACCGGGCCCGCTTCGACCCCGGCGTGCGCGACCTCGCGGACCTGATCCGGCGTACGCGGCCGGAGGTGGTGGTGGCCAACCAGATCGAGGCGGCCCCCGCCATCCGCGCCGCGCTGCTCGAAGCCGGTACGGACGCGCGTCTCGCCGGGTACTGCCACTACCTGCCGTTCTCCTTCACCGGCGACGGGCGGCTGGTGGCGGACCCGTCGCTGGACGACGGCGGACTGGGGCCCGCCGTGATGCTCGCCTTCGCCGCCGGGCTCGCGGCGTGCGACCGCGTCCTCGTGCACTCCTCGACGTCCGCGTCCTGGACGACGGCGGTCGCCGCCCGGATGGGCGTGAACCTCACGGAGAAGCTGCACATCGTACCCGCCCCCCGCGACGGGCGTCTGGTGCGCGACCCCGCCGACGTCGCCGTACCGGAGGGCCGGGCGACCGGCGTCTACGGCCACCGGCTCTACGCCCACTACGGCACTGCCGACTTCACCTCTCTGGCCCGCCGCCTGGTCACAGAGGCGCCCGTCACGGTGACGGTGCTGGACCTGTTCGGTACCCGCAGCCCGGAGCGGGTCCGGCTGGACCCGAGTCCCGAGCGGCACCGCGACGAACTCGCCGCCCTCGACGGCGTCACCATCGCCTCCGACCGCGGCGACCGCGTCCAGTACCGCAACCTGCTGGCCGGCGCGCACTTCGGCATCGCGCCGTTCCGCGCGGGCTGTCCGTGGTCCATGAGCGTCATCGACTGCCAGGGCATGGGCCTGCCGGTCATCGCCCCGCGCACCGGGTGGCTGGCCGAGCACATCGACGAAGACCTCCTCTTCGACACCGCCGCCCAGGCCGTGGCCATCGCGACCCGGCTCGCCACCGACAGCGAGTTCTACCGGGTGCACGCCAAGCTCGCCCACGCCGCCACCGCCGACCTCACCCCCGCCCACGTGGCGGCCGGCTACCTGGAGGCCCTGCGGTGACCACACGATTCGACGCGGTGATGCTGTCGTACGACGAGCCGCTCGCGGACAAGCTCCACGCCCGCCTCCAGCGGGTGCTCGGCATCCGCGTGAAACGGCTGCACGGCGTTGAGGGGATGCGCCGGGCCTACCGGCTGGCCGCCGAGGTCGTCGACCGAGAACAGTTCCTGCTGGCCGACGGGGACTTCGTCCTCGCCGCCGAGTTCGCTCTTCCCGCTGTCGAGCCGCTGGCGGAAGGGGTGTCGATGCGGGTGTGGCGGGCCCGCAATCCGCTCAACGGGCTGATCTACGGCTACGGCGGGCTCAAGCTGATCCGCCGATCGGCGCTGCGGGAGATCGGCGACGCGGTCGACGTACTGGCCGCGCTGCCCGGACGGACCGAGTTCACCGCCGACATCGCCGGAACCACCCGGATCAACCAGAGCCCGTATCACGCCTGGAAGGCGGGTTTCCGGGAGTGCGCGATGCTCTCGCGCGGCAGCGAGTACGGCATGGACGACGCCGAGGCGGCCGACCGGATCGCCGCGTGGACCGCGGGCGGCGAGGGCGCGTTCGCCGAGTTCGCGCTCTCCGGGGCCCGCGAGGGCGTCGCCTTCGCGCACGAAGCCGCCCGCGTCCGGGACGAGTTCGACCAGCTCAACAACCCCGGATGGCTGTTCGCGCGGTTCACCGCGGTCCACGGCGAACAGGCCATCGCCGGATGACCGCCCCGGCCGCCCTGGTGCTTGTCGAGCCCGGCGCCCACCGGCCGGGCGGACACCGCGATCACGCCCTGACCGCGCTGGCCGCCGCGCACGGCAACGCGGTGGTCATCGCCCCGTACGGCATCGCCGCAGGGACCGGCACCGCTCTGGAGGCGGCGGGGGCACGCCTCGCCGGCCCCGCCGGCGTGCTGCCCGTGCTGCTGGTGGTGGCCGGGACGTACACCGCGGCGCTCGCGGCGGCCGGGCAGCGCGCGTTAGCCTCCCGCCGCTGGCCCCTGGCTCTGCGCCGTCTCCCGCACCAGGTCACCCTGCTGTCCCGCTGCCTGGTCGAAGCCGCCTGCGTCCGCACCGGCCGCCGCCTCACCGGCGGCACCGGCACGGTGGTGGTCCTCAGCGCCAGCGAGGCCCTGCACGGCGCCGTCGGCCTGCTCGGCGGGCCGCACCTGCGGTTCGTGCACGAGCTGGTCACGACGGAGGACACCGCGCTCAGGACGCTCGGGCGCCTGACCCGCCGCGGCGAGCGGCGGACCAGGGCGCTCGCCCCCACCGGCGCCGTACGCGAGGACCTGGCGGCCCGCTTCCCCCACCTGCCGCTCCAGGTACGGCCGTTCGCCGTGGCGGACCCCGCTGACCGGCTCACCGACGCCGACCGCCGGCGGGCCCGGGAGAGCTTCGGCATCCCGCCCCACGAGGCTGCCGTGTGCCTGGTCGGCGGCTGGTGGCCCTACAAGGACACGGGCGTCGTCGACGCCGCCCTCGCCCGCCTCGACGTCCCCCTGCACGTGCTGGTGACCGGCGCCCCGCTCGACGACGACCGCCTCCGGGCGTGGGAGGCGATGCCGCACGTCCGCCTCCACACGCGTCCCGGGCCCGTCCCGGAAGCCGTGGTGCGGGAGGTGTACGCCGCATCCGACGCCGCCCTGGTCGCCCGCCGGCCCGGGGTGGCCAAGGAATCCGGGCTGGTGGTCGACGCCGTATGCCTGGGCCTCCCGCTGATCGTCTCCGACCACGACCCGGCGCTCACCAGGGCCCTGGCCGGGCACGACTGGGTCCGCCTCTTCCCGACCGGCGACGGCGCCGCCCTGGCCGACGTCCTGCGTGACCTGGCCTGGTTCCCGCTGCCTAGGCCCGCCGAGAGCGCGGCCGCGGACCTCGGCGTGCCCACGGCCGCCGGACAGGCCGCTTTCCTCACCGAGTTGAAGGAGTCGTGCTGATGCCCGCTTTGCCCCCGCTGGTCGCCGTCGTCGGCGCCGTCGAACCCGCCCTGCTCACCGCGTGGGTGAGCCACTACCGAGGGCTCGGGATCGAGCGGTTCCACCTCGCCTTCCACTTCCCCGACCACGTCACCCCGGACCAGCGTCACCAGGCGCAGGCCGCCTGCCGGGAACTGGGGATCGTGCCGGACGCCATCAGCACCGGACCGTGGCACGAGCACACGAACCCCCAGCTGCGGGACGCCCTGCGCGAGCGCGCTGGGACGGGCTGGCACCTGCTCGCCGACTCCGACGAGTTCCACGCCTACCCCGCCCCGCTGCACGAGGTCCTGGCCGAGGCGGAGCGGTCGGGCACCGGCACGGTGGGCGGGCTGATGCTCGACCGCCTGGCCGCCGACGGCGCCCTGAAGGGCTGGAACTTGGGCGACGGCGTTGAGGGTCTGGACTCGGCGTATCCGCTCGGCGGCTTCCTCACCCACCACCTGCTGCGCGGCGACCTCCGCAAGATCGTCCTCGCGCACTCCGGCGTCGCCGTGGCCTCCGGCAACCACCGCGCCGAGGGCCACCGCCCCGCCAACCGGCCACCGGTCGCCGTCCACCACTTCAAGTGGCGCGAAGGCGTACGGGCCGACGTCGAGCGGCGGGCCGAGCACTCCGCGACCGGGGCGTGGAAGACGGCCTCACCGGCCCGGCTCGCCGAAGCCCGCCGCCTGCTGGACCACCTTCGGCGCCACGACGGCCGGATCGCCGTCGACTCCCCGCGGCTCGGCCTGCGGCCCGTCTCGCTCCACGCCGTTCCCGGCTGGTGGGCCGTGGAGGCGACACGGCTGGTCGCCACGTGGCGGCCCCCGACACCGGCGGGTCAGAACGAGCCGGGCTCGATGATCTCCTCGCCCTCGTCGTGAGGGGGCTCGAACCGGGCATAGAAGTCGTCCAGCGCCGACTCGGTGACGGTCAGCGCGTTGGCGTCCTCCCGCTCGTTGCGCTCGGCAAGGCGCCGCAGCAGCTCCTCACGGGGGACGGGGAAGTACAGCAGCCGCGGGCGCCCGCCGGCCTCCTCGACGAGCTTCTTCCACTCGTCGCGGGCGGCACGGGTCCACAGTCCGTGGTCCAGCACGACGTCCTGCCCGGCACCAACCCGCTCGACCAGCTCTTCGCGGACCTCGGCGACCACCGGTGTCTCCAGGGCGAAGTAGTCCCGCTCCGGGTAGTCCACGCCGTAGCGGCCGTGCCGGGCGTGCACCCGCTCGTCCACGGACAGCCGCACCGCCCCGGACGGCTCCAGCCGCCGCCTGGCGTACGTGGTCTTGCCCGACCCGGTCAGCCCGACCAGCAGATACACCACCGGCCCGCTCTGGCGGCCTACCGCCTTCACCCGCACTCCTCCTCCACCCGCTGGGACTCCTGCGCCCAGCCTGCCACCCTCCGCCCCGCCGCGCGGCTTGATCGGCCGCACCCTCACCCGGGAGACCATCCGTGATCCCTCCACCCCTGTCGCGTGCCCTGCGCGCGTACGTGCGGTACGCGCCCGGCCGTCTCGGCAAACCCTGGCTGGCCGCCCGCCTGAGCGACCACCTCAAGCACCACCCGCTCACCGCGACCGCCCGCACCCGCAACAGCGCGGTCTTCCCCGTGCTGACCAGCGACGTCATCCAGCGCTACCTGTGGCTGTTCGGCGCATGGGAGCCGCACCTGACCGCCTGGATGCGCGCCCGCCTCGCCCCCGGCGACCTGGTGGTGGACGCGGGCGCGCACACCGGCTACTTCACGGTGCTGGCCTCCCGGCTCGTCGGGCCCGCCGGCCGCGTCGTCGCCATCGAGCCGTCACCCGTCTTCCACCAGGCGCTGACCGCGAACCTCGCGGCCAACGGGTGCCACAACGTCCGCACCGTCAACGCCGCCGTCTCCGACACCCCAAGGCGGATGACCTTCTACCTGGAGCGCTCCACCAACCTCGGCGGCACCACCGCCGTCCGCCCGCGCACCGTGGAAGCCTCCTTCGAAGCCGATGCGGCACCGCTGCCGCACCTGCTCACCGAGGAGGAACTCGCCGCCGCCCGCCTGGTCAAGCTCGACGTCGAGGGCGGCGAGGCCGCGGCCGTGCGCGGGCTGGCCCCGCTCCTGCCCCGGCTGCGCGACGACGCCGAGCTGGTCGTCGAGGTCACCCCCAGGCTGCTGGCCAAGCAGGGCCAGGCCGTCTACGACGTCCTCGGCCCCTTGCGCGAGCACGGCTTCCACGTCTACCGGCTGGCCAACGACTACGCCGCGGCCAGCTACCCGGCCGCCCTCGCACAGCCCGCACCGGCGGTGCGGTGGCACGGGCCCGTCACGGAAATGAGCGACCTGGTTCTCTCCCGCACCGACGCCGCCACCCTGCCACCTGGGCCTTGAGCCGCACACCGTACGCTCCGGGCGCCCGCCCGAAGCGTCGGTCCTGGTGACCTGCGCGTTTGTCACCGGTCCCAGTCGTAGGCTTCGTCGTCCTCCCATCCGGCGTCGCGGTTGTCATCGAGGAGGCCATTCACCTCGTCCTCGGTGAGCTGGGATTCGCGGGTGTCGTCCATGACGCTCATGACGCCGACCCGGCCGGACGGGCGGCGCCGCCGCCCGCGCCACGCGGGCCGGGCAGGGTGGGCAGGGTGAGACCGAGCCGGTTGTTCATGCCCAGCTCGAACCGAACCGGTTGATGTGCTCGGTCAGGTACGGCGAGATCTCGGCCAGGTCCAGCGGGTCGATCTCCCATCCCTCGGCCTGGAGCTGCCGCACCACGTCGGCGATGTCCAGGGTGTTATGGAAGATCACGAGGTTGGCCAGCAGCGAGGTGAACTTCACTCCCGACGTACACCGCCGCCTCGTACACCGCCCAGGTGGGGCGGTCGGTGTCGGCGGTGGCGTACGAAGGCCTTCCGAGTGGGCGGGGTCCTCGGTCTCCTCGGCGGCGGTGAGATCGCCGACTCCGGCATGCAGCATGCCGGACTCGTGGGCCTACCGGCCGCTGGCTGCAGTGGCTCGCCCAGGACTGCCCCGACATGGCGGTGGCGTGCTCGATGGCAGCCTGGGCGGAGGTGAGGAGCTTGGCGGCGGCGGTGTGGTCGCCGTCGGCGGCTGTCGCGCGGGCGTAAGTGTTGCGGTAGTACGCGAGCGCCTTGGGGTTGGTCAGCTTCCTGCCTCGCTGCTCGCAGGCTTCGGCGAGCCGTACGGCGGTGGGCATGTGGCCGAGGTCGACGGCATGGTCCGCGAGCTTGTGGACGGGGTTCATGCCTGACCGTTGACCGCGCACCCCTCAGCCGCCGGAGCCGGCCGGGCGGAGGTGGAAGGGGAGGAAGGCCAGCTTGACCTCGCGGGAGGGGTCACCATCGATGTGGAAGACGAAGTCGTGGCGGGTGCCGAACTCGTCGGTCGAGCCCCGCCGCTTGAAGTTGGGGTGCTCCTCCAGCTTCTCCAATACCTTGTTGACGACCTCCGAGAACGCCTTCTCCCGGACGAACAACAGCACGGCCGCCTTGGTGTCCCGCCAGGTCAGATAACCAAGCAACTGGTCCAGCGTGTTCGTGATGGTCTTCGGCCCCCTCCAGAACTTGCACTCGCCGATGAACACGTTCCCGTCCATGACCCGGATGAGGATGTCCGTCTTGCCCTTGAAGTTGAACACCTCGCCCGCGGCGGCGCCCTCGAACTGACCGTTCAGCGCCAGGAGCAACAGGTCCCGGATCTTCCCCTCGTCGAGTTCCTCGGCCAGCGAGGGCGAACGCTCCAGCTGGTTGCGGGCGTTCTTCAGAACGCGAAGGGCCTCCTCGTAGTCCGCGTCGGCGAGAACCGGCTCGGGCTCGAAGGAAGTCCCTGTCGGCGCTTCAGAAGGCTTGGGGCCGATCCTCTTACGGACCAACGGGACCTCGTAGGCCTTTGCGTCGGCCCGCTTCCGGATCGGAAAGCCGAGTGCCCCTTCGAGATTCCGGCTGGCAAGGACGGCCTGCTTGCGAGCCCGAACCTGCTCCGGGATCACACGTTCGACCCGCGCGTTGTAACCGTGGATCTCTCCCCGCGCCCAGTCGAGCCATGTCGTGATCTCGTTGATCTTCAGGTCCAGGGCCCGGCCTACGAAGTCTTGATCTGTACTCTCGCCGGACCAGGTCACCTTGACTTCGGTGTCGGTCACCGTCCCCTGCGGTGGCTGATCGTTGTAGGTGTTGGGCTGGAGCGTGAAGACAACGCGGCTTCCGGTGTAGGGAATCAGCAGCGTGATCGTGTTGTGCCGGACCCGAAACGCGTCGTGGCCGTAGCGCTCGATGACCCCGTAGCCCTCCTTCAACGGCTCGATCTCGACGCCCTTCAGGTCGAGCGAGGGCACCTCGATGCGGAAGTCGTTCGTCAGCTCCTCGACGAGGTCGGCCTCCGGCGTCGTCAGGAGCTTCTCGGTGTCCCACGCGTCGATCGACGGGGTGATCTTTCCGAGATTCTGGCTCAGGTGATCACGAAGGTGCCCATGGTTGAACAGGCTGCCATTCTGGTGCATTCCCCAAGTCTGCGGCATGGCACTGACAAGCGGCCGCCGTCCTCCTGCTCACGACAGCAGCACCTCCCGGCCCGTCGCTCGATGGCCAAGCGACATGCTCCCGGTCGCGCCGAGGGCTCGTGAACCCGACCGAACATCAGCGTCGGTGTCGGTTGAGCCGACGCCGATCCTCGATGCTCGAGATCCTTGTATCCGCCCTTGGGGCGCGCGAGCTCGGTGGGGGCCTGCTCTCGCGACGCGATCGAGGTGTCATTCAGGGCGCCGTTGGCCCTGCGCTTAGGTGCATCCGGTTCTCGTAGAGGTGATCCCAGTTCATGACCAGGCGGAAGCGCCGGTGCGCCTCCAGCCGTTCCACGTCGGCCTGTTCCTGTCCCCGATACACCTGAGCGTCCCCGGCCTGGACGAGCTCCGTAAGGGCGAGACGCACATCGTCGGCGTCCCGGCCGGTGGCAGCCGCCAGGCGGTCCAGGGAGGTGAGGACCTCTTGCGGCTCTGCCAGATCGTCGACGAGGTAGTTGATGAGGGTGTCGACGAGCGGTCCGGTGCGCATCGTCCAGCGGATCCCATCGAGGCGCTGGGTGAGTTCGGCGTCCAGAGGCAACAGATCACCGGGCAGCGGCAGCGCGGCGGGCATCGACCACCGAGTGCCGTCCGGCGTCTCCTCGCGGCTCGCCAGACCCCACGTCAGGTAGAGCTCGGACAGGTCCCGCACGGTCTGGGGCACTGGGAAGCCGGCGGCCGTGAGCATGGCGCCGAACGTCTCCGAGCGCTTCGCCTCGTTCGCGTCGCGCCCCTCCGGACCTTCCTCGTAGTCCCACTCCTCGTCGGGCCATGAGAACGTGAGCGCGCCGTCGAGGTCGCCGCCGATCATGTCCCAGCGGCCATCGAAGATCTCCTGCAGGAGGTCGTCCAGGGAGCCGATGAAATCGGGCTGGCTCGCGGTCCCGATCAGCATCGTCAGCGGGAAGCCCTGACGGGGCAGGACATGCTCCCAGCCCGACGCCCACCAGTCGTTGTGCATCGCCATGTCCCGGCACGGCCCAGGCACAGACGGGGTGTCAGTCATCCGGTCAACTCTTCCTCGAAAAGGGCGGTCAGACTGACGAGTACCGATACGCGGCCTGACCAGCAGCGACGAGTTTCCGAACGGCACAGGCGCGGCTCTTCTTGTCGACGTAGATCCGTGCCTCCGGGATGCCTGCCGCACCGAGAGCGTCGAGTTGGCGTTCCAGGCCTTGTATGGTGGTGGAGACCCTGAGCGTACGCGAGTTCGATTCCCTGGGCGGGATGCCGCTGTCGATGTCCGAAGTCGTCTGCACGGGTGACCAGCGCGTTCGTAGTTGAGTGCACGGGAAGTTCGGACGAGCGCGGCCCCGCGGCGGCCCGATGTCGCTTTCCCGCGGCGCGACGGGTCAGGACTCCCGGAGGGGAGGGCGGCTCCTCCCCAGGTCGGCGTACACCACGATCTGCCAGGCCAGGACAGCGATGCCCAGTGCCTCCAGGACAGATATGGTGATCAGTGCCGTACCTCCTGGAGTTCCCGCCCAGTACACGATGAGGGCGGCCAGGGGAGCACCACAGAACGCGATCAGGTCCACGCCGAGCTGTATCTGCTTGCGGACCGTACGGCGGCGATCCGAGCGGTGGGCCGACTCCCAGCCGAACACCGGCTCTCTGTCGCTCCGCAGTTCCGCGAGCCGCGGCCCGACCTGTTCGCGTATGTAGCGTCCGATGGCCGAGATCTTCTCGTCGTTCATCAAGTAGGTCCACCCAAGCAACAGGGAGACCGGTGGCAGGAGAAGTAACGCGGCGCGTGTTTCGGGATTCAACGAGAGCGCCACGACGGCGGCCATGGACGCGAGCGTGGCGTAGAGCAGATTGTCCCGAAAACCGATCCGGGCCTTCTGCTCGTCCTTGATGTGCTCGTACTCCAGCACGAGGAGCTGTTCCATGGAAATTTTCGGATCGTTCGACATGCTCTCCCCCTTGGCATGGTCGGAACCAGGCGCGCGTTCCCCCGTCACCCGGCCCGCCGCCACGAGGAAGATGCCCGGGTGGGCCGACCCGCACACGCACTGAGCGGACGTCAGCACGACTCGGTCGACTCCCTCGTGCGGGGCGCCACTTCGGTCGTCCCGTCTCGTTCATCACCGAGCCGCCGCGGCCCTATGATGAGCCGGGAATCAGACACACCGGTGTATGAGGGACGGTCTCCATGGCGGACGTCGTACCCGACGTGGTGTCTCCCTCCTTCGCACAGTGCCGGGAAGCCGCTCAGCGGCTGCGTTCCGCGGAGCACGGCAGGGCGGCCGTAGCGGCGGTTCGGAGCCGAGGCGTATGTGGCATCGTGCGATCTCGTGGACCGCTCGCCCTCATGCTGTACGCGGGAGCTCGCGAGGGCAGGCTGATCTGGCGGGACCCTCGCGGCTTCGCGCTCTTGGAGGCCCCCCTGCTGTCGCGGCGTCGACCGCTCGGCGGAGGTTTCCGTTCCGCTGCCCTTCGGCTGGCGGACCGCCATTGGGACCTGTTGGTCTTCGCCGCGCCCCTGTTCCTGCTGATAACGACCGCCTTGGGCCTCCTGCCGTTTCCCTCTGCAGGGCGTGCGGTCCTCCTGCTGGCACTCGCCGCCATTGTGTACGTCGCCCTCTGGCTGACCGGCCTTGCCGTGATGTCGGTCGTGTGGTTCTGGCGTACCTTTTGGGCCTTCGCCCGTGCGACCGGCGAAGTCGCTGAATCGCTCTCCGGTGTGCACTGGACCGTTTCGTTGTGCCACGAGGAAGAGGCGGAGCGGGCGGACGAGTTGTTACGGCGAGCCACGGGACGGCTTGCTCAGCTCGTCGCTCTGCGCGCGGGAGCGGCCGCTGCGGACCTCGGGTACCGGGTCAGCCGGGGCGAGCTCACTGAGACGCTCGTCCTGGTGCGACGCGGGATCACCACCGATGCCGTGCGCAGTCACGTCGACGCCTGGGACAGCGCCGTCGGCCCGCGCGACGACGGGGTGGAGGTCGTGATGATCCAGCCGGCATCGAGGGCTCCGGACCCGGCGGATCGCCGGGTGGTCACCGGTCGCTTTCTGCTCCTGTATCTGGCCGCGATGCTGGTGATGGTGCCCGCCGAGGCGCTGATCGTCATGGGCCAGGAGGCCGCAGCCTGCCCGAACAGTGTGTGTGAGGGAAGACCGGCGACATACCTGGACGCTCTGCGCTGGTTGAGTCAGCGCCTGCTGCTCACTGATCCACCGGATCTTTCTCCGGCGACAGGGGCGGCCGCGGCGATCGGGTGGCTCGCCAGCCTCATGGCGCTGATGGTCCTTCCGGTGGCTTACGTAGCCGGTCGCAACCAGATACGAGCCCACACGATCAGAATCGAACCGTACCGGCGTTTGAGGAGCCTGATGGAGAAGCGCACCAGACTGTTGATCCTCGTCGTGACCTCGGGCGAACGCGATGCCGTTTTCCGGGCCGTGACGGAGATCAACGGGAAGAAGCCGACCGCCCAGTTCCTCGGCGACCGAACCGTCTTCGATCTCGGCGTCATCAGCGAGGTCGAAATCCACCTCGTGCAGAGTGAGCAGGCAGCGGGTGGCCCTGCGGGAGCGGCCCTGGTGACTTCTTCGGTGATCGACCGGCTGGCCCCCGACTTCCTTGTCATGGCGGGGATCTGCTGTGGACTGCGACCCAAGGAACAGAAGCTCGGGGACATCGTCGTCTCCAGTCAGTTGCGGCTCATGGATCACCGGAAGATCACGGGCAAGCAGGGCGGCGATCCCTTGGTCATCCTGCGCGGCGACAAGGTCACTCCCTCCAGCTTGCTGCTCGACCGCCTGCGCGCGGCGGAAGTCGACTGGGCCGGAGCCCCAGTCCACTACGGCCTCATGCTCTCCTCCAGCGTCCTGATCAACTCGGCTTCGGTCCGCGACCAGTTGGTGCGGCTCGAACCGGACGGGCGCGGCGCGGAGATGGAGGGTGGCGGCGTGTACGCGGCCGCTGCCAAGGGCAGGACCGACTGGATCCTGGTGAAGGCGATTTCCGACTGGGGCATCCGCAAGAACGACGACGCGCACCCGTTGGCGGCTCGTAACGCCGCCGAGTTCGTAGTGCACATGATCCGCGGCGGGGCCCTGGACCGACGGACGTGGCAGACCTCCGCCGCATCCGGCCCTTCGGAGTGACCGGAAGGGCGCCGGGTGCCGAAGGAGACCGGGCGTCCTGCGCGTTGTCACCGGCTTCGCAGTGACCTGCGGGCTGATTATCGCCAACTCCGCTATGGATCTCAGGGGCGTGGCCTACAGTCATCGCCATGGCAGGGGCAAGGGGGCGTCTGATCGGCGGCCGATACCGGTTGGACGAGACCATCGGCCAAGGCGGCATGGGCCGCGTATGGCGCAGCTACGACGAAACGCTGAACCGGTACGTCGCGGTCAAAGAAGTCCTCCTGCCCGAGGGCCTTCCCGCCGCGGAGCGCGAGCAACTGTTGCAACGAACCCTGCGGGAAGCCCAGGTGGCCGCCAAACTCAACCACCCCGGCATCATCACCGTTCACGACGTGGTGAGGGACAGCGGGGAACCCTGGATCGTCATGGAACTCGTCGCGGGCGAATCGCTGGCAAGCCTGATCGAGCGTGATGGCCGCCTGCCGTGGCCGCACGTCGTGGCGCTGGCAGCCAGCATGGCAGACGCACTCGCGCATGCCCATGCGTCCGGGGTCGTGCATCGCGACCTGAAGCCCGACAATGTGCTGACCGTGGGACGTCGTACGATCATCACCGACTTCGGCATTGCACGCGTGCTGGACGGTTCTGCGGGGACCCGTCTCACCAGCACCGGGATCGTGGTCGGCACACCGCAGTACATGCCGCCCGAACAGCTTGAGGGGGCGGACGCCGCGGCCCCGGGCGATCTGTGGTCTCTTGGGGCCACGCTGTACACCGCTGTCGAAGGCCACGCGCCCTTCGACGGGTCAGGCTTGATGGCCCTTTTCCACGCCATCCTCAGCAAGCCTCTCCCCCCGCCTTCGCATGCCGGAGAGCTCGCCCCTCTGCTGCACGAACTGATGTCCAAGAATCCCGGCGAGCGGCCCACCGCAGCCGCACTCGTGGGACGGCTGGCCGACATCCCACGCCCCGCAGAGCCTCCGCGCAGTCGTCCGGCCGACCCGAACCGCGTCCACCTGCTCACCACTCGCTCCGCGCCCGCCGCTCAGCCGCGAGCACCGCACGCTCCCACCCGGCCGGACGCCCCGCCCGCCCCGCGGCGCGACACTGCCGGAGCAGGCCGAGTACAGCATCCGTCCGCGGCAACCACACCGTCACGTACGACCAACCGCCGCAATGTCCTCTTCGCGGGCGCCACCGCCCTGGTGGGGACAGCCGGTGGGGTCTGGGCGTGGAAAGCCGGTTCGTCCGAGACCTCGGACCGGCCGACCCTGGCGACTCTCACAGGGCACACGTACGTGATCAACTCGCTGGCCTTCAGCCCGGACGGGAAGACGCTCGCCACCGCGAGCGATGACAGCACAGTCCGTCTCTGGGACCCGGCGACGTACGAACACATCGGGACGCTCACAGGCCACACCGATATGGTCTTCTGCGTCGCCTTCCGTCCGGACGGCAGAACCATCGCCACAGCGAGCGCCGACAAGACCGTGCGCCTGTGGGACACGCGCTCACAGAAGAACATCGCCACGCTCGAGGGTCACACCGAACGGGCCAGGTCAGTGGCGTTCGACAGGGCGGGAGAGACGCTGGCCAGCGGAGGCCAGGACCAGACCGTGCGACTCTGGGACGTTGCCGCCAGGTCCTCCATCACCACGTTCACCGTTCCCGGAGGAGCTGTGCACTCGCTGACCTTCGACTCCGCCGGCAGCACTCTGGCCGCAAGCGCGGGATACGGCCCCGTTGCCCGAGTATGGAATCTGCCGTCGAAAAAGGGCATCGACATCTCCACCAACCACGGCACGACGCAGTCGATCGCCCTCAGCCCCGACGGGAAGACACTCGCTGCGTCCGAGCCGTATCGCACCGTGTCGCTGTGGGACCTCGAGACCCGAAAGCTCATCAAGACGCTGGCCGTCGAGCACACGGACTTTGTCAACATGGTGGCTTTCAGTCCTGACGGCAAGACGCTCGCCACTGCCAGTGATGACAAGAGCATCCGGCTCTGGGATGTCGTCACCCACACACGCATCGCCATCATGAGGGGCCACGACAGGCGAGTGCAATCAGTGGCTTTCAGCCCTGACGGGCAGCTCATGGCAAGTGGCAGCTTTGACAGGACCGTACGCCTCTGGAGTCTCAGCTGATCCACTTTGTGGAGTCCCCGGCGGACAGGGGCCCAGAAAGGGATGCGCGTCGTCCTACGGCGTTGCCCGGTCGCGCCGGCCGCGATGACCGACGCGGTCGGCGTCATCACCGGCGGCCTCACCATCGCGTACCGCTTCAGAACGGCTGCACAGCCCGTGATCTGGGGCGACGCCCCGCGGGCCGATCGGGCACCATCGGACCTTGTGCTCGTACGAATGCTCTACCTGATCGCCACACGGATCTTCGCGTGGCTGGTCCTGCTCTCCCGATCCTCTGCGGCGAAGGAGGCCGAGATACTGATCTTGCGACACGAAGTCGCGGTACTGCGCCGGCAGGTCGCGGCCCCCAAGCCCACCTGGCCCGACCGGGCACTGCTCACCGCCTTCGCCCGACTCCTCCCACAGGCGCTACGCCAGCATCGGATCGTTTCCCCGCGCACCCTCCTGGCCTGGCACCAGCGTCTGATCAAGGACAAGTGGACGCAACCCGCCCCTCCGGGACGCCCGCCGATACCCGACGAGCTGCGCGACCTGATCGTGCGGCTCGGTACCGAGAACCCACGATGGGGCTTCCGGCGCGTCCACGGCGAACTACGGCGCCTCGGCCACAAGGTCAGTCCGGCCACCGTCCGTCGCGTCCTTCGCGCCGCTGGCCTCGGACCGGCCCCACGCCGTCACCCGGCACGCGGCGAGTGGACCACCTTCCTCAAGACCCATGCCGACGGCTTGCTCGCCACCGACCTCTTCTATGTGGACACCATCGGCCTGCAGCGGCTATACGCCCTGTTCGTCATGGAGGTACGCACCCGCACGGTCCACATCCTCGGAGTCACCACGCACCCCACCGCAGCCTGGGCCACCCAGCAAGCCCGACAGCTCATGTGGCAACTCGGGCAACATGCCGACGACTTCACCCACCTGATCCGCGACCGTGACACGAAATTCAGCGCCGCCTTCGACGCCATCTTCGCCAGCGAAGACATCACCGTGACCAAGATCCCGCCGCGCAGCCCCAACTGCAACCCGCACGCGGAACGATTCGTACGCTCGGTCCGCGAAGAGTGCACCAACCGGCTCCTGATCTTTGATCGCGGCCACGCCGAGAAGATCCTCCACGACTACGCGAGGCACTTCAACGGTCATCGGCCCCATCAAAACCGCAACCAGCTCGCGCCTCTCGACGACCCGAACGTCGTCCCACTCCCGACGGCTCGGATCGAACGCCGACCAGCTGTGGCCGGACTCATCAACGAGTACCACCGAGCAGTCTGACGGCCCGACGAAAACCCAGCTCACGGCCTATGAACTCTTTTTGAAGCACTACGGGCCGACAGGCTGCGGTGCGACCCACACGGAAACGGTCACGGCTCGGGCCGGGACAGGCGCCGTGGGTCAGGGGCTCTTCGCCCGCAACTTGGCCAGTGTGGTGTTCATCGTCGCCACTTTGTCGTTGTACTCCGTTGCCGCCTCCTTGTACGCGTCGAGGGTCTGCTTCAGTGGTCTTCCGGCCCGAGCCGCGTCCAGCGCGGCCTCCGCCGCTGTGACGACATCCTCCTGCAACCTTCGCAGCCTGACCGCTCCGGTGTGGAGATCACTGGCTTCCGGTGTCTTGGCGCGGCCCGCCAGGTCCTCCACCTCGACCTCGGTACCGACCATGGACTTCCGCGCGTCCGCCAGGGTGGTCTCGGCCGTGTCCAGGCGCCCGTCAACGATGGCCTGCACCCCCTTGTTGACCTTCTCCACGGGCGGGTTGAGGATGCTGATGACTCCCTGGGAGTTCCGCAGCACCGGCTCCACGTTGGTGAACCATTCTAGGGTGTCGTTGAGTTGCTGTGGTGTCTCCGCGAAGCTGGGCGCGGGGGCATTCGCTCCGGCAGCGAGTAGTTGCAGCCGTTCCCGCTGCTCGTCGGGCACCTGATACCCGATTAGCCGGAAGTCGATCTTCAGCCCGGCGGCAGTGAGCCGGGTGCGGATTTCCCGCTCCACGAACGCGGTGTCGGGGTCGCAGGCGTCCTCCCCGTGACGAGTGACCACGATGATCCGGTTGACCTGCTTGGCTTCCTGCCCGAACGGTTCCGAGAAGTCCTCCACGGCCTCGACGATGCCCCGCATCAGGGTGGGCCTCCCGGTCCGCGACAGCGCACCGGCCGCTTCACTGATCTTTTGCCGGTTGCCGGTGCCGAAGTCGACGTGGCGGGTGGTGTTGTCCTTTGCGCCGCACTCGCCGCCGAAGGTGCGCAGGGCCATGGCCTCGCTGTCGCCGGAGTTCTCCAGCACGGTTCGCAGAGAGTCGGTGACGCTCGCCACACCCTCGGCGCCATCGGCGATGTCGACGAGGAACTCCGTCTTGTACGTCGGTGCGTACTCCGGCAGCACCTTCTCGACCACGATCCATGCGGAGCCCGCCAGCAGTCCCAGCAACGTGGTGAGGATGAGCGTGATCCGCAGGCTGCGGGGGATGCTGAGGATAAAGCGGTTGACCTGGCGACCGTAGTCACCGATCAGTACGCCCCGCGCCTGGCTCAGGTCGTACGAGGCGGCCCGGCCCGCTCGAACACCCTGCCTTCCCTTCCCTCTTTTCCGCCCGCGCTCTCTCCCACCGGCCCTGGCGCGTGCCACGAGAACACCGGAGTCTCTCGCCTCGACCTCACCGGAGTCGTTCTCCTCCTTGCTCCGGTGTTCTTCGCTATAGACGCTGCCCCGTACGTCATCGAGACTTTCGGGGTTCCTCGTCACCTGCCCAGCCTTCTCGGTCTCCCCGCGGGGGCCGCTGTGTCGTTCCACGGTGCGCCAGGTGCGCTAGGAGGAGAAGTTGTTGGTCTGGTTGGCGTGGTGCCCCACGACCACGCCCTTGGCCTCCCGCAGATCCGTCAGATACGAGCCGATGGACCCGGAGCTGGCAGGGTGGGTCGTGGCCAGCACCCGGCGCGCCGCCTCGATCAGCTCCGTGTCAGTGCCTGCCCCTGCCAGGTCCAGCGCCCGTGCAAGTCGCTCGTGTTGGCCGGCCGGGTCCCGCAGGTACGCCTCCAGCGCAGCCGTGTCCGTCTTGGCCTCGGCCGCGGTTCCGCCTCTTGATTCGCGGACGCGCGCCAAACGGTTCCGTACAGCTGCGCACAGCACTCGGCTCGACTCCTGGACCGTCGCCGACGACGTACCGGCGACCAGGGCGGTCAGAATGACCGTAACGGGATCCATGGTCCCCCCCCAAAAAAAGATCAGTTTTCCCTGTGTGGTCGTGTGATACTGCAATTCGAAAGTATATGGCACATCCCTTTCGGGCCCTCAAGGCGAGAACCCGGAAATCATTCTTCTTCGCAGAGGGAACAGAAGATCTGTTCGATGCTTTCGAATTTGTTCGAGCGTTGCGCCTCGTGTCCTCCGTGCGGAATTCCGGGCTCCGCACCCGGGAGGTCCGCGGGTCGTTCTGCGGGTCTCCCTGGATTTCGTGGATCGCTTAAAGATCTTGCACGTTGGTAGATGATGGTCGAGGTGGCGAGACCGCGCGCCTGGCAAATCCGGGACAGCGATATCCGTTGACCGGCAATCTGTCACAGCGGCAGGTCATCCACGGGGAGACCCAATTCGGCCGGATGGGACTGCCACCGCGTTCGTCGGCCGGTCACGTCCTGCGCCGCGTAACCCGCATGGCGAAAGGAGCCATACCATGCCGCTCGCGTCACTACTGCGCCGACGCCGGTTGCTGATTCCGGCCGTCCTCGGGGCAGTCCTGGCCGTGACCGCCACAACTGCGGCGTTGACGCTGTTCCTGACGGGTGGCGGGCCGGAGCACCGCGCGGTGTTCCTCGTCGATGCCTCCACGGTGGCTGCACCGAAGGCGGGGGATGTCTACGATTTCGCCGACGTCACGGACGGTGTCGCCGCGGCGGCCCTCAACGCCGCCGATGGCGATGCCCTCTCCCTGCGCCGGTTCGGCGGCGCCTGCGGTACACCCGGCAACACGGCCCAAGTTGTCGCCGACGCCACGGGAAACGGCCGTCCCATCGCCGACGCGGCGAGTGACCTCCGGCCGACCGGGCAGGCCACTCTTCACAGCGGAATCCTCGCCGCCATCGACGACCTCAGCGGAAGCGACGCCACCCACAACCGCATCATCGTCATCACCGCCCACGGCACCGACGCATGCACAGACGACCACGAGTCCTTCGAGCGTGACGTCACCCGTCTGCTCGACTCTGGCAACGCCTCACTCGACTTCCGCTACGTCGGCTACCGCCTCGCCGGCGAGGACCGGGATGCTCTCGCACTGACCGCCGCTGCGACCGACGCCCCGGATCCCGTCCAGACCGACACCGCCGAGGATCTCGCCATCACACTAAAGGAGTTCACCGTTCCCAGCTCCTACGAGGCGGTTCTCGCCGAAGTGCCGAGGCAGACCGCCTCCGTGACGGCCTGCACGACGGGGGAAAACCACATGGGCAGGGAGATCGGCCCGGTGCCCTCCGCTCTTGTGCTGCCTGAGGGCTTCGCCCTTCCCAGCGGCACCGCACTCTATGGATACGGCGATGGAGGCTTCCTCGTTGGACCGTCGGAGGCACGGTGCACAATGCTGGCGATCGGTGCGGCGCCGGGCACCTCGATCGAGGTCTCGGCCGCGGACGGCGCCCGGACCAACCTCCAATTCGGTGGGTCGGCTCATCTGCATCCCTCGGCCGCCTGCGCCGCTTTCGGAGGCATCGCGCCCGAGCTGGAAGAGAAGCTGGAGGACACACACTGGGAGGGGTACTGCAAGGCCGACGGCAGTACCAAGAACGTCCCCACCGGCACCCCGGGCCTCTACATCGGGGTTAAGCAGTGGGAGCGGGAGGCCGGAGATCCGGGAACGTTGCTTCCCGAAGGCTCCGCGTCCTTCTCGCTCTCGATCGCTGACCTGCAAGAAGGGATCGCGACGCGCAGTTTTTCATGCGAAGCCGGCAAGGACGCCCTCGATCTCTGTACGGCGGCATTCACTTACCAATTCCTCCGACTCGCGGAAGATCGCGGGACATCCGCCGAGGAAGCCGACCGGGTGAGTGGGGAGATCGCCGCGATCATCTCCAACGCGGTCTAACCGGACGAGAACCGTGACTTCTGCACGCGGAGTGCATGGGGAGCCAGCAACCGTCAGTGGGAAGAAGGATCTCTTTGGAACGACCGACGAACCGGCCAGGACGCCCGAGGGGGACCACCATGGACACCACGACAACCACCACTGCGCAACCGAGCCGATCCCGATGGCGACGATGGGCCGTGCCGGCTACGGCACTCGCCATCGTGGCAGCCACCACGGCGCTGTTCCTGACGGGTGGCGGGTCCGGGCCGGAGCACCGCGCGGTGTTCCTCGTCGATGCCTCCACGGTGGCTGCACCGAAGGCGGGGGATGTCTACGATTTCGCCGACGTCACGGACGGTGTCGCCGCGGCGGCCCTCAACGCCGCCGATGGCGATGCCCTCTCCCTGCGCCGGTTCGGCGGCGCCTGCGGTACACCCGGCAACACGGCCCAAGTTGTCGCCGACGCCACGGGAAACGGCCGTCCCATCGCCGACGCGGCGAGTGACCTCCGGCCGACCGGGCAGGCCACTCTTCACAGCGGAATCCTCGCCGCCATCGACGACCTCAGCGGAAGCGACGCCACCCACAACCGCATCATCGTCATCACCGCCCACGGCACCGACGCATGCACCGAGGACACCTTGGAGTTCGCGAAGAAGCTGCGTGAGAGGCTGGACAGCTCCGGGCTGGAGCTGGACTTCAGGTTCGTCGGCCACCGCGTGCCGAAGGCGGAGCAGCGTGACCTCCTCCAGACCGCCGCCGCTGGCGACGCCCCCGAGCCGGTATTCACCGACACCTCGAAGGAACTGGCCAGCACGCTCCAGGAGTTCGTACTGCCCTCGTCCTACGAGGCGTTGCCCGTCGAGGTTCCCGATTCGGATGCCGATGATGTCTTTCGTCCGGTTGCCTGGACAACTACGAAGGAGGTGCGTCTCCTTGAGGACCCGGAATCGGAACCGCGGACTCTGGCGTCCCTGGACTCGTCGGCAAACCCCGGGGCGGTGGCCTGGTCGGAGGATCGGAGCCAGATCGCCTGGACCGAGATCTCGGAGGCCGGTACTGCGGAGTCGCTGATCGGCCACGTTCCCGAAGGGGTGATCCGCCTGCGGAACCTGGCCGACGACACCATCCGCACCTGGAATTGCGAGTACTGCGGCATCGCCTTCGTCGGCGATCGGCTGATTTCCACCGGGCCCGGCGCCATCGGCCTTCGGGCGTACCCAGCCGACGGCGGCACGCCTGCGCAGTGGAGGGCCGAAGGGCTGCCGGCCGTGCCGTCCGAGAAGATTCACGGCCCCGTGTACACCCTGTTCTCCCACCGACAAGGAGGGGAGCTGGTCACCTACGTACGTCCGCTGTACGACGACAGCTCGGCCCACAGCGTGTACCGCCTCATGGCCGATGGAACCGCACGGGGAGTGCTGCCCCGCTCTCTCGCGGACGACTTCCAGGCCGTCGACCGCGATGGCGCACGTATGATCGTCAGCTCGGTGGTTGTCGGCCGTGGCGCTGCCGGTCACTGCGAACCGATGAGTCGGCGGACCACGGTCCTCACCCCGGATTCGGGGGAGGAGTCGGCGGCGGTGGCTCCGGGAGCCGGCTGGGCGCCCTTTGACGCTTGGTTCACCGCCGACGGGACCGCCCACGTCTCCTATCTGCCCTACCGGACACGGCGCATCGCCACCGGATACTGCGACTTCGTTCGCAGCGAGAACCCACGCGTATACGCTCTGGAGAAGGGGGCCGAGGAGTGGGTGGCCGTCACGGATGCCGAACGTCGGGTCCGGGACGTCGGTGGCGGATGGCAGGTCGAAACCGTGCTGGGCGACGGCGGTGCGGTGACCCTCACGCTCACCGGAGAGGGCGCGGAACGCACGCTCGGCCGCGCCGTCGTCAAGCTGTTCCCCTCCTCCGCATTCTGAACACCACCTGCGCCGATGCTGCGCTGGATCAGGAACGGCGTTGTCAAGTTGTTGATGCGGTGAACCTGTGCCGTTCGGAAACTCGTCGCTGCTGGTCAGGCCGCGTATCTGTACTCGTTGATCACGCCGCCGAGCATTCGGGGGCGTAGGAGCCGGTGAGCGGTCGGAGCGGTCAGGGGCGCTGGGTGTTCTCAGGCGAGCGGAGGGAGCTGTCCCCTGGCCTGGTGTGGGCGATGACCGTTGTAGTGCCGGGCATAGGCATCGAGGACCTGCCGAGCGTGCGTCTCGTTCCATATCAGCAAGTGGTCGAGGGCCTCGCGGCGCAGGGTGCCGATAACCCGTTCGCAGTGCGCGTTCATCCGGGGAGCCCGAGGCGCGGTCCGCACGGCCTCGATGCTGTCGGCCGCGAAGACCGCGTCGAAGGACTTGGTGTACTTTCCGTCCCGGTCGCGGAGCAGGAAACGCAGCGACTCGACCCGCACACCCAACTCGACGGAAAGATTTCTCGCCTGCTGCACCGTCCACGCCCCCGTGGGATGGGCGGTCACGCCAGCGATGTGCAGCCGGCGTGTGCCGTGCTCGAGGAACACCAGCGCGTACACCCGGCGCAGGTCGACCAAATCGATGTGCAGGAAGTCGCAGGCGATGATCCCTTCAGCCTGCGCGGTCAGGAACTCACGCCACGTCGGCCCGCTGCGTCTCGAGGCCGGATCGATGCCGGCCGCCGTCAGGATCTCCCAGACCGTCGTCGAGCCGACCAAATGCCCGAGCCGAGCCAGTTCGCCCTGGATCCGACGGCAGCCCCACCGCGGATTCTCCTTGGCCAGCCGCACCACCAGCGCCTTCACCGCTCTCGCCGTCGACGGTCTGCCAGACCTGGTCCGGCGCTTGCTGAAGTCCCACTTCCGGGCGATCAGCCTGCGGCGCCACGCCAACAGCGTCGCGGGCGTCACCGGGAACACCTGCGCCCACCAGCGCCGCGGGATCAGCGAGGACAGTGCCGCGAACCACAGCCGATCCGCCGGCCCGTACCGCACCGGTGCCGACAGCTGTCTGCGCAGCACCGCATTCTCGTGGCGCAACACCAGCAATTCCGCGTCCTTGGCCATGTCCCGGCGCAGCAGCACCACCGGGACCGCGAGCAGCTTGCGTACCACCCGATACACCAGTGAAACGATCACCCGGGCAGGATTCCAGCAGACCGCGATACCGCGCCAGACCGCCTCCGAGCAGCAGCGATGAGTTTCCGAACGGCACAAGCTCCAAACTGCGCGGCTTCTTCGAGGAGCACGCCATCGGCTACGTCTTCGCCGTCGGCACCAACTTCCAGGTGCCCACCGGCGTCGGGCCGATGCGGGCCGACCTGCTGACGGCACGGAAGATCCCCAAGCGGGCGTGGAACCGACCCTCGTGCGGACAGGGCGCCAAAGGGCCACGCGTCTATGACTGGGCCCTGATCGCCACGGCCAGCCCACGGCACCATCTCCTGGTCCGCCGCTCCCTCGCCGACCCCACCGACCTGGCCTTCTTCTACGCCTACGTACCACCCGGCCGGTCGATGGCACTGGCCGATCTCGTCAAGATCGCCGGGATCAGATGGGCGGTCGAGGAGGACTTCGCCAACGGCAAGGACGCCGTCGGCCTCGACCACACGCAGGCCCGCCGCTACCGTCCTGGCGCCGACACGTCGTGCTCGCGATGGCCGCCCTCGCCCTGCTCGCCGTGATCGACAGCCTGGACCGACGCACCCATCCCGAACCGATCCTGCCTGCCGACGGCAAGCGGCCCCGCCGGAGCACTTCAGCCAGATCGCCCTGACCGTCACCGAGGCCCGCCGTCTGTTCCAACTGTTCACTGCCCTGCTGCGGGACCTGCCCACCGCCGTCGCCACCCGCCAGATGGCCTTCCACCTGCAATGGTCCAGCTGGCGACGCCGCCACCAAGCCCGCTCCCGCTGGCACCACTACAAGCGCCGCCTGGCCGCCCTTGCCTGATTCCACACCGCGACGTCAGATCACGAAGTGCGACTGGAGTACTGGCCAAGAGAGCACGCCGCGTTTCCCGGCACCGGTCCGATGGGGAGTAAATGTTCGATCAGGAGCGCCCGGTTGGTGATCACGTAATCGACGAAAGGGTCGTGGGGTCGTATGGCAAGCACGGTCGGTTCGCAGATCGTTCTCGGGCTAAATGAAAACCATGATGCTTCAGCCGCCATCCTGACCGCAGATGGGCGATGCGCAGCGATAGCGACCGAGAGGATCAGCAGACGAAAGCATGACGACCAAAACCTGATGCCCGCAGTGCACTATGTTACAACCGCGCTTGATGTGCCAAATGATGCCGTGACCGATGTCGTGCGGTGCATGAGCCCCATCTCGGAACCTCATGAAGGCGCTTCCCTGCGAACGCACACACTTGAACGCACCTTTCCGGGTGCACGCGTACATAACTGCCACAGTCAGCATCTCCTTCACGCCATGAGCGCCTTCTATGCCAGTACATTCACTGAAGCGGTAGTAGTGGTGGTCGACGGGGCCGGGTCAGAAACGGACCGGGCCGGGGCGCCCTCGGATGAAACACTGGAAGGACCGCTCTTCGAATGCGCGTCTATCTATCATTTCACCCATAACGATATCAGGAAACTGTACTCGGAAGTCACCACCCACCATCCGTATGAGCCGCAACGTGAGAAGATCGGGCTGGGACGTCTTTACAGCTACGCCAGTAAACATATCTTCCAAAATCGATATGACGCTGGCAAGGTCATGGCTCTGGCGGCGTTCGGCGAGAGGCAGAATCTTCCTTCATTCCTGTTGCCCGGTCCTCATGTTGCGATTAATCAGCAAGCACTTGCGATGTTCGAGCCGCCTCTGGCCGGTGGTCGAGATGCAATGGCTCATGCCGATCTCGCCGCTCGGGTGCAGTTCGACACGACACAGGGGCTCCTGCGATACGCGCAACTTGCTGCCGAGATGACAGGACTACGCAACGCATGTTTTGCGGGCGGCGTATTTCTAAACTGCCCGGCAAATTCCGCTATCGTCGCTTCCGGCCTTTTTGGCTCGCACTACTTCTTCCCCGCGGCAACGGATGATGGAGTAGCATTGGGAGCCTCCTATTTTGGCATGCGTGAGAGGCCGGTGATCGCCAAGGAGCTCTCACCTTTCCTTGGGCGAAGTTACACAGATCAGGACATAGAAGCAGCTCTTCAAGCAATTCCAGACTATTTCACTAAAAGACGCCTCGAAAATGAGAGCGAAGTTGTCTCACTTGCCGCAGCCCGCCTGGCAGAGGGGCGAGTGATCGGATGGTTTCAGGGTGGATCTGAATTCGGACCGCGCGCCCTTGGCAATCGCAGCATCCTCGCAAATCCGGCAATCCCGGGAATGCGTGACCATATCAACCGCTCGATCAAAGGTAGAGAGACGTTCAGGCCACTGGCACCCCTCGTCCGGCAGGAGACGGTTCATCAATATTTTGAGGTCGCTCCCTGGTTCCGAAGCCCGTACATGCTCCTCACCGCCAGATGCCGCGACAGTCTTGCCTCACTAGCTCCCGAGGTCCTTCACGAGGACGGTTCTGCCAGGGTCCAGACAGTCACCCAGGACGACAATGAATTGATTCACCGACTACTCGAAGCTTTTCAACAGAAGGCAGGCATGGGTGTGTTGATCAATACGAGTCTCAACGGTCCCGAGGAGCCAATAGTGGAAACCCCAGGCGATGCGGTTCGCTTGTTCCTCTCGAAGCCATTAAACGATCTCTTCATCGGAGGTTTCGTCATCTCGCGCCCTGCCGATGCCGGCCAACCCTTACCATCTACCGGCTTTTGAGTGATGAACATGTATGAGGCAGCTCGATACCTGGCTCATGCCATCGAGCGTGGCAGCAACCTGAACCAGGGCGCGCACCATGTAGCCATAGGCGGGCCATCGGCTATTGGCAAGTCAACGCTCGCGCGGGCCGTCAAAGAGATACTCGTGGTCGACTCGACCGCAAAAGTTTCCCTACTTGAACTCGATGGCTTCATGATGTCGCGGTCGGTGCGAAGAAAATTACACCTCAGCGGGTACGACCCTACGGCGCACGATCTGGCAACCGCCAGCAGAGTGATCGATGACTTACTCGGTGGTCGCGAGGCAAATGTGCCAATATATGACCACCGGACGGGCGCTCATGCGTTCATGCATCGTATGGCTCCGGTGCAAGTGCTTGTCGTAGAAGGAGTTCAGGCACTTCATCACAAGCTTCTACGGGCAGACACGATTCGCATTGAGATCACTGCCTCGCTTCTGGTCCGAATCTTTCTGAGGTGGAAGGACGACGTCCGTCGTCGGAACATAAGTTGGCCGCGGGCAGCGGTTCATACAATCCGCGAGACGTGGGCCCACCACTTGCAGAGCAAAAAGCGGGCAGGAGATTCCCCTGCCATCACGATTCGCCGCCTTCTATTTTCACGGTACAGAGTCGTTATGGATAAGCGTGCCAGAAGTTAGTTCCGGAAGGGAGGGATATTGGATCACTTTCAAGACGTCGGCGAGATTCGAGAGAAAGTAGTCCGGTTGCGTGATGCTGAGAGCTCTCCGCGCTTCATCACGGGCCTTAAGCAAGTCCGATGTCACGTTTGGATGTTGCTTTGTTCGGGTTAGCATCCCCGAGCGACATCCAGCAAGTCGTGCGGCCGCTACGTCGCTTTCGCGGTCTCCGACCATCAAGGACTCGTTCGGCGATGCCTTTGCCTGGCGCATTAGTAGATCGATCATCGCAGGACTAGGTTTCGCGCGAATTCCGTCAGAAGGTTCGATTTGGATTAGCTGCGAGTCGAATAATTGATAGATGCCAGCCAGCTTCAGTTTCTTGAGCTGCCTATCTCGATTGCCGTTCGAGGAAACAGCTACGCGAATTCCGCGGTCGAGGGCTCGGCTTAGAACTTCGAGCGCAATTTCAGCTCGACATGCCTTCCAGTAGCCTCTCCAAAAATGCTCGACCATTACCTCGGCCTGGGCATTACATGTGACGCCGAAGTGTCGCTCCAGTTCGTACTTGAGCGCCTGCATGAATACCGACGACGGTTCGCCGAAACCTACCGTTGCAAGAGCGCGCCAAGCTTCCTTCATAAGGTCGGCTTCGACCTCGTCGAAGCCAAGCGCCTCGGCAACATCGTCCTGACCGCAGGTAACCATCACCGCAGTGTCGATGAGAGTGCCGTCGACGTCAAAGATGATCAGTGTCCAACCGGACCGGCCCATGAAGCCTCACAAGATTAAAGTCGGACACGCTAGCATACCAAGATCTGACCCCTTGTCAGGCCGCAGCTAGTTGGAAGGAACCGCCCTGACCGCACGTGAGGCCCCTGGTTGCGCTTGCGGTTACTGCACTGACAGAAGGGCACAACTTAACATGCGATGAGAGATGATGCCGGGCGGACGGGAGAGGGACTGTGTCGAAGCTGAGGCAGCACGAGGTGGTGGCGTTACTTGCTCAGCGAGTCGGCGACCTCCAGCGAAGCGGAGGGACCGTCGTCATCGCGTTCGGCGGTGAGGGTAACTGCCACAAGACCACCATCACCCTCCTGCTCTGTGAGTACTTAGCCCGGAGTGGAATCAATGCAACTTTTCTTGAAATAGATTCCTTTGCGCGTGATCGTGGTGAGCGGTTCCGTGAGGGGATAAGCGGGTACGATCCTCACTCGTTCGATTCAGCCTCATTTCATCGCGCACTGATGCTGCTCGCGGATGGAAAGCCAGTCGCTGTCCCCTACTACGACCACCAGACTGGCAGATCCTGCTTGAACGCCACGTGCGAAGAACACCCTCATGAAGTCCAGCCCGGAAGGGTAGTGGTGGCCGTGGGATTATTTTTCACCATCCAGCCTGACGCTTTGCGGCCAGAGCTACGAATCTTCTTCCGTTCACGAGGAAGAGGAAAGCTCATTTCTCGACTACGTCGCGACATACGTAACCGCGGCTACCCGCCAACGACCGCGTTGATCAACTATGTGCGCATGCGCCGAGATTATCGGCGTTGGATGCAGCCGGCAATCACTGATTGTGATTGGGTGATCGACGTTGATGGGTCCACCTACAAGCTCCGTTTCCGGCGGGGAGCGATGGCATGATGCGACCCTCAGAAGTCATACAGGACTGTCAAGCAGCAGTGGACAGTCACAGCCTCCGATTCCTAGTTGTGGGTGATCTGCTGGTCGACCGTACCTACAAAATCCGCCGTGTGCGTCGCCCCACTAGCCTGTCGGCAGGAGAGTTCTTCCGTAAGGAATCGGTACAGGTGAGCCTTGGCGGGGCTCCGACTCTTGCCCGTGTCCTTCGGTGCTTCGGCGAAACCACGCTGGTAGTGCCGGCAGCAACCCGTGGGGAACTTGCCGATTTCGTGAGCGACACTCTTGAAGGAGAATCGAAACTCGAGCGCCTACGCATCGAAGCGATCCCTTGTCATAGATGGCCGGTCGCAGAGGTGACTCGGTTCATCGAGAATGACTTTAAAGGGCAACCACATTTACTGTATCGCGTCGAGGAGCAGCCGGACGCGCCACTCGACAAAACTGATTTGGAACTACTCGCACGCACCTTGCGACAATCTTCCTACAATGTCGTCGTTGTGTCGGATTACGGCCGCGGATTTGTCAGCCCAGAAGTTTGTGAATTACTGTCCGAGGTTGACGCTCCCGTCATTTTGGACCCCAGCGATAGTTGGCAACATTACTTCACCATCCCTTCCATTCACACCATCATTTCTCGCAGAGATCAAATCGAGTCACTACTCGTCAATTTCGGTGTAACGCAGCCTCAAGCCCGCTCCTCTGTTGATGAGGTCCGCGCCGCAAAGTTCGTCCTGAGCACCATGAGTGGCGTCGGCAACTTGGTACTGAAGGATTACGGAGATTCTGACGCGTCAATATACTCGCGCTCTATTTCTGGTAACAAAATCAAGCGCGACACCTTCAGGAAGTCGCAACACGGATTGTCGACCAGGCTTGGGGGAGGTACGGCATTCACGGCTTACTATGCTGTCGGAATATCGATCGGCCTGGACGTAACTGATGCAGCACTGCTCGCGCAGTCCGGAGCCCTGGCGATGTCTCTAATCGCAGAAAACAGGCTTCCACTCCCAGATGACCTGACTGTAAATTCTCAGCAAATCGACGGTCTTATAAGTCGGGTCGACAGCAACTCCTTCGAGTTGGCTGAAACCATGAGTGAGGAACCTCCTACGGACATCCTTTTGCATGTCACTACCGACGTTGAGCGGGCCGCCGTGATCGCAGCCCTTCTCAAAGCGCAGTGGCGCCAAGTGGCACCACAGGTGACTCCAACGTTCTCAGCTCTGCGTTTTGAATCCACGTCTGGCCGTAGGGTTGCACTGACACATTCTGACATGGGCAGTGGCGGGCCGGGGGGATCGTTCGCGGTCGTCTCCACTGCACTGTCGGCTCTACGTCCCAGATTTGCGATCCTGACTGGAATTGCTTTCGGGTTCGAGAGCGAGGTGAATATCGGAGAAATCATCGTTGCCACTCACGTCGTTCCCTATGAGCTCCAACGATTAGGTACTTCGAAGTATGGCACTGCCGAGATTCGCCATCGGGGTACTCCTCTGGCTGTCCGACCCCAGGTGATCGAAGGTCTCAGGGTGATTCTTGACGGCTTATCCACTGAAAGTCGGGTGTTGTTCGGCCAAATTCTCTCCGGCGAGAAACTCATCGACAACCGAGCCTTCCGGAGCCAACTTCATGAGGCGTTTCCCGGAGCGAAGGGAGGTGAAATGGAGGGATACGGATTCGCGGCAGCATGCGTTCGGCACGATATTGACTGGTTCTTCGTAAAGGCGGTCTGCGACTTCGCAGACGGAGAGAAGTCCTTCGATGGGCAAAGTCGTCAGAGTAAAGCGGCTGCAGCGGCCTCGGAGTTCTGCGTACGAGTTATTCCGTCGCTGCTGAAGGCTGTCCGACCCCCAACGTCGCTTGGATAGTCCAAGATCGTCTAAGATCTCGATCTCGTGCCGAGCGGTCGGATAGCTGGTGAGACGTACCCCAGGGCTCCGTCGTTCTCGTGGTCGGTCCGACGTAGTCGTTGTGGGCCTGATGCCAGGGCTCCGTCATTCTCGCGATCGGTGCGGAATGATCACGTGAGTCCGAGGGTCGCCAGTGGCCGGTTCATGTCCCGTCCGTGGTGGCGCAGGCCCTCGGCGATGTTGTTCTGACCCTCAAGCCGGAGTGCGCCGATGGCCAGGTTCCGCAGGGAGGCCATCGTCCGGGGCGCACTGCCGGTCCGCACCCGGGAGGCGTCCTCACCGAACGTCACGTCCCTGACATGGTGCTCACGATTTTCGATGGCCCAGTGCCCGCGTACGCGTTTCGCCAGGTCAGCGGGGATCGCTTGATGAACCATCAGGCTGGTGACCGCGTAGACGCGTTCGAGTGAGACTTTGCCGGTGCATACCGTGCGGCGTCGTCGGACGATTTGCAGTGCCTGGCCGGCGTGCGGGAACGGCAGGTGCGGCACGGTGACGGCCTTCAGACGGCGGATCTCGTCGCGGCCGTGGGCGGTGGTGCGGGTGCGGTCCATCAGCGGCACCTCCTTCCAGGGAAGCTCCTTCACGAGCGCGTGCACGGTCGGGTGGTTGCCCTTGAGCACGGCGATATAGTGCGCGTTCTTCTCCTCGACCAGGAACTTCGCGTGGTCGGTCTGGGTCAGCAGCGCGTCGAAGGTCACCACCGCGCCGGTCAGGTCCAGTGGTTCCAGCAGCGGCCGGAACGCGGTGATCTCGTTGCTCTTGGCTTCGGTCTCGCGCTGGGCGAGCACGATGCCGTCACCGCGCAGCGCCGAGATCAGGTGGACACGGCGGCCGTCGGCGCGGATGGCGCCGCGCAGGGATTTTCCGTCCACCGCGACCGCCTCCCGGGCTGGGCGGGATGGCGGCTGTGTGTCCTGGCCGGGGGCGCGCAAGGTGTCTGCACGGGCGGTGAGCCAGCCGCCGATCGCCGCGTCGAGCGCGTCGCCGTCGATACGCTGCAGTACTCGGCGCACGGTTGCTTCGCTGGGAGCCCGGTAGGGCCGGTCCGGATCGCGCAGTGTGGCCCCGCAGTGGAGAAGGAGCTGGTCAGGGGCGTCGGCGGCCCACTCGGTGATGGCGGCGAGGGACTTCGCTCCGGCCAGGACCGAGCAGGCGGCCAGGGCCAGGACATACGACAGTGGGTGGCGCCGGCCTCGCCGACTGCGTGGGTCGGGCAGCCTGCGCAGCCGGTCCAGCAGACCGGGCAGTTCATCGCAGAGAGCCGGATCGGATCCGGCGAGTTGGCCCAGCCCGGCGGGGATGGGCCCAGTGCGGGGATGGGTCCATGCACGGTCACGTCCTCGGTCGCGTAGGTCAGCCGTGTCAGTTTGGGAGTTCCGGCTTCCGTCACGGCGTCGAGCAGGCCCCACTTTTGCAAGAGTGCGACGCCCGGCTGATGTATGTAGAGGGTGGACATGGTGTCGGAAGGAAAGGAAGCCCGATCGATGAGGAGAATTCGGTAACCCATCCGAGACAACAGCATGGCCGTGGCGGCGCCGGCGCACCGTGCGCCTACCACGATCGCATCGTACATAAATGCTCCCCCATTACCTTCTTGGTGGCCCCGCAACGGGGCGCCCGGCCTCCGGAGCTGGCATGACTTTCTCCCCCTGTCGATCGCATGGCCTGGGGGGTGGTATCACCGGCTCCGGAGGCATCGACAGACCGCTGATTAGGGGCATGACCACCGGCTTGTCCGCAGGTCGGGAGGGTCTTCGTAATGTGGATGTGGCGATCGGTGCCGTGGGATGGCCGGGCAGGAGCACGACCGGAGGACGCACGTGATCGACGTCAGCGACATCGGCGCCTTCCTCGGCCTGGACGTCGGCAAGGGCGAACACCACGCCACCGCCGTCACCCCGGCCGGGAAGAAGGCCTTCGACAAGCGCCTGCCCAACAGCGAACCCAGGCTTCGCGAGGTCTTCGGCAAGCTCCAGGCCAAGCACGGGACTGTGCTCGTCGTGGTCGACCAGCCGGCCTCCATCGGCGCCCTGCCACTGGCGGTGGCCAGGGACATGGGCTGCCCGGTCGCCTATCTGCCCGGACTGACGATGCGGCGGATCGCCGATCTCTATCCGGGTGAGGCCAAGACCGATGCCCGCGACGCCTTCGTCATCGCGGACGCGGCCCGCGTCATGCCCCACACGCTCCGCTCGGTCGTACTCGAAGACGAGACTATCGCCGAACTGGAGATGATCGTCGGCTTCGATGACGACCTCGCCGGCGAAGCAACCCGCGTCAGCAACCGGCTCCGGGGCCTGCTCACGCAGATCCATCCACACCTGGAGCGTGTCCTCGGCCCGCGCGTCCAGCACCCGGCCGTGCTCACGCTGCTGGAACGGTTCGGGTCCCCGGCCCAGATCCGCAAGGCCGGACGCCGCAGGCTCGTGACACTGCTGCGTCCGAAGGCACCGCGGATGGCCGAGCGACTGGTCGAGGACATATTCACCGCGCTGGACGAACAGACCGTCGTCGTCCCGGGAACGGACGCAGCCGCGCTGATCGTCCCCAGCCTGGCCGGATCACTGACCGCCGTCCTCGACCAGCGCAAACTCCTCGCGGCCAGGATCGAGGAACTGCTGGAGAGCCACCCTCTTTCGAAGGTCCTGACGTCTATGCCGGGGATCGGCGTCAGGACCGGAGCACGGATCCTCATCGACGTCGGCGACGGCAGTTCGTTCCCGTCCGCCGCCCACCTCGCCGCCTACGCAGGCCTCGCCCCGGCGACCCGCAGCTCGGGTTCCTCGATCCGCGGCGAGCAACCCTCCCGGAGAGGAAACAAGCAGCTCAAACGGGCCTTCTTCCTCTCCGCGTTCGCCGCCCTGGCCGACCCAGCCTCCCGCACCTACTACGACAAGAAGATCAGCCAGGGCAAGCACCACACCCAAGCCCTCCTCTGCCTCGCCAGACGACGAGCCGACGTCCTCTTCGCGATGCTCCGCGACGGAACCTTCTACGAACCCCAACCCGACCCATCAGCGTGAAGCATCGAGGGCTCGCCTGGCCTCAGCCCACAGGCCATCGAACTCCTTCGCGGAGATCTCGGCCGCCTGGGGCTGCTCCTGCCAGCCCTCCAGGCTGCCTTCGGCCAGGACGCCGTACTGCCGTTCATAACGGCCCATCGCCGCGAGATCCGCATGATCACGCAGGTGCAGCACCTCTTCCAAGGAGGCCGCCGTCACCGGCCGCAAGTCCTTCCCTCGGACCTCGATCTGACGCGCTGCCCAGCCCTCGTCATCGGCCTCGAAATACAGCCACAGGTCTTCGTCCTCGTAGTAGGTGCGGAACCAGGTCGTCATGCCGCCATCCTCACCCACCAGGCACCTCCACCACCTTGACCAAACCCATAGGGGCACCCCCCGAGCCCGTGGAGCCCGGCGCACCCCCAGCGTCACGCGACGGCCCACCTCGAACGACCCGAGGATATTACGGGCGAACTGCCGAGCAGGTCAGCCACCGAATCCCGCTAACGAATCGAGGTTAGAGCAAGTCAAGTTTGCCCATGTATCTCTCCCAGGCGTCGGCCACCTGTTCCGCCTCTGTGCCAATTTCCAGGTCCACGCGAATCACGTTGGCAAGCTTGATGTGGTTACGTAGGCCGTTCGTTCCCATCCAGTCTCGGATGAATGCAACGTCAGGCAAAAAAGCTGCGAAGATCGGGCCAAGACTCCGCATGTCAATCGTGGTTTTGCTATTGCGTAGCACCTTGGCGATCTCGATTACTGGTTCAGGGAACCAGCGGATCTCGACCCGCGACCCACTCGAGACTGCCAGCGATTGGCGAGTTGCCTTGTCGTATGTCTGGAACAAGTGGTTGTGCGTCATGTATCTGCCGAGGCGAGGTGAGCCGGTCCGCGCGCCCGCCCGGGCGTCACCAACGAAGGACTCGCCGAGAGGGATGAAAGGAATCCGGTCATCAGCAAACTGGTACTCGTAGGCGGACCTGCCTGCTGCTTGCGATCGAGAACGATGCCGTTGGCGCGGAGATTGCAGAGTGGAGTCGCCCCTCCTCTGCGCTTGGTTCTGCTTTTTGTCGCCCTTGCTGAATTCCCCGGCTTCTATCACTTCCCTCACGCCTCGTTGGCCGCGCAAGAGAATACCAATGATTTCTGCAGCGGCTTGGGAACCGTCCGTGCTACGTTCGACACCCAGGCAACCAGTCAGGAATAGGCACAATAGAGCGATTCCTGCCGAACCATCGTCCGAGAGGCGCACCTGTTCGGCGAGGGCCGCCGGGCTTAGCTCGGTCCATGCTCCGCCGTCGACGACACGCATGAACGGGAGCAGGATCTCCCATCCGTGCATCGGATTCCGGTTTCGAACATCCTTCGTGGTCATCGCGAGCTCTAGGTCACGCAGGAGCCCCGGGGAGGCCAATAGGCTGTCCGCCACCCGCCACGACACTAGTCCCGTGAGTTCCTCCAGCAGGGCAGCAACGGCTGGATCGTCGTCTGGACCGCGCAGTAGTTTGACGAAGTTCGCCACCTCATCGTTCGCCAGGGCATCGTACTCAGCCACGGCCATGGCACCGGACTTCACCCGGCGGAGGGCCTCTTCCGCTACCAGAAACTCCTGGAATGACCTATGCGCGAATCGGATGCGGTCGCCATACCGCCGGTCGAGAGGGGAAGCTGCCACCAGGTCTCGCCTCGTCACGGAGATGTCCCGACCGGCCGCGTACGGCGCGACCAGTTCGTCGGGCAACTGGTCTGCGGTCAGGATTCCAGTGCTGCGCCGCTTTTCCCACATCCAGAATGCGATCCGCGCGAGGAAATCACGCCGGACCGCACGGTTGAACGCCAGCCGATGCTTCTTACTCTCCTCTCGCAGCATCACCTCCGTGATCATCTGATTCACGAAGGTGTCGTACAGTGTCTCCAGGTCCAGGTCTTCGATGTCGCCGGTGTAGTCGGGGAGGATATCTGCGAGCATGCGCAGCTGGACTGGCCGCCGACAGATATCGCGTAAATCCGGTGACTTTATTTGCTGCCATATTCGCTTAATGTCGAAGGGGCGCCCGTTGATCGACTCCACATAGAGAAGATATCGCTCGAGAAACTGAAAAATCTGGGAATTATCCAAAGGTGCGAGCTCGATCTCGAAGTAGTCCGCGCTCGCTGGTTCATGAACCTTAGAGAGCCTTCCTGGAATTTTCCCATGCAGCGCTTCGGCCTGCTCCTCATCGTTCTCGAATGCAGTGGGGCGCCCGAGCAAGATGACCTTGGCCTTCTCGCCGACCAAGCGCCCGAACTGGGTGAGATTGAACTTAAATTCTGGCCAGGTAACCAGGTGTTTCATTTCGTCAAAGCCATCGAAGATAACAACGAACTTTCCGCGCCGGTTTAGTTCCAGGAACTTGGGAAAAGAGTATCCTGGCACCTGGTTGACCGCAGTGAAGTGCGCTCCGATGAGCCCTTCGAGGCTCTGCTCGGATGAGACCTCGCCAAGCTTGATCAGGACGGGAACGCGGGCGAGATCATTCTTGGCAGCCCGTGCCGCGAGGACCGATGTTAGCCGGATCGCGAACGAGGATTTCCCCAGCCCGTAGGAGCCGAGCACGGCTAGCGGGCGATCGAGTGGAACGGTGGAATTTGGGTCGTCGCCGATCCATCTGAGGACCTCAGTCTCCAAGTCCGTGCCATTGTGCGTGACCGGCTCGATGTAGTAGCTGGCAAGGCCGTCGGGAGAATCACTGAACAACTGCGCCGCAGTGCGCAGGTAGCCGCGCAGGTTCAGGCCGCTGGAGACTAAGGAGTCCAGCGTGCGAACTATCAGCCCAGGCCGAGAGGCCCCGAACCTCACGGCCTGCACCGACGGGGGCACCTTGGTCACGACGAGCAGTTCGTTGATCGCTCCGGTGGACCACAGCTCCTCGTACCTGAGCCACAGGAGTGCCAGATCTTCTTCAGATAGCGGATGTCCACTGGCAATGCAGGCGACGCCGACCAGACAGTCCTGGTGATACCGGGTAGTGCGGCCGATCAGGTCGAATTCCTTGCCCTGAATCACCTCGTCCGATTCCACGTCGTAGCCGTCGATGTCCAAGCACTCCTCGACAAGACGGCGGAACTCCGCCTTGCTGACCTGCCTGGTGGCCGGAGTCTCCTCCTGGACGCTAACCGTCGGCAGCTCCGATGGCGGCATGACCTGCTTGAGCAACTGCATGAGGTGCTCGGTTCGGGCCACCCATACCGAGTCCCGCAGCCAGTCGTCCTGTGAGTTATATCGGGATGACACGATCCCTAGCAGGAGGCCGTCATCGGACCGGCGCACAGGCGCGCCGCTCATGCCTCGCATGACAGCTTTGGACTCCAGTCGACCAAGGTGGGCGACGCCGGCGCGCTGGGCGCTACCCTGCCATTCGCCAGCGGCATCAAGCCACTCGTACTTGTGCTTGTCGGGGATGTCGGCCACACCAGTGACGATTACCTTAGTGAAGGGCAAAACGGAGTCGGAGAGGACGACACCAGTGATCGGCTCAAAGCACTCCCGGTTCGCTCGGAGGATCGCCAAGTCGCTGATTTGGTCCTTTGCGAGAACGGTCGCGCTGACTGGCGCCTCCGCGCCGTCTAGCACGCCGACCTCGACGTTGTCGCCCACCTCGGCAGATAAATCGTCGAGAACATGGCTTGCCGTCACCACGATGAGCGGTGCTACCGCGAAGCAAGTGGCTGTCGGTCTGCCGTCTTCTCCGAAGATCCCGCCCACCTGGTTTCTGATACGAGAACTCATGGGTCGTTTCTTTCAGATTGGACGGCAAGGGTCGCTGACGGGATCAGAGTGTGGCAGGCGACATGTCGTAGCTCAGGTGCACGACGATGGATGCCTCGACACCTCCGCCAGCAACAACGACTCCACCCTGAGCCGTGAAAGCAAGCCCAAGCTCAACCTCGATGCCGGTCGGGGTCGCCGCCGCCCTCGCTAACCGTCCTGCAGTCTCTGAGACGCTCTTGGCTACCGCCTCAATGGCATCTCCCGCCTGCTGCAAAGCATCGACTGCGCGATCCCGAAGCCGGTTGCCGGCACTTGTCTCCTCGGAACCGGCCGGAACTACAGTGCTGACCAGGACCTTCTGGTCCCCGAACGTAAGTTCTGTGAGCACGCTATTCATGGAAGGAACGCTAGCGACAAAAACCAATTGGGGCAGCTGAACGGAAAAATCAACGGCCAGGTGGGCAGGCGGTAGGGTCCAAGCGGCGGAGCCGCATGGCTCGCCCACCGCCCCCGGAATCACCTGCCAGTACCCCCTTGCACCGCACTCTTCGTGCAGGTAGGGGCCGTTGACACCCGCCGCGGCGATGCTTCCTTGCGGCGATCCCTATTACCGGTGTCGGCGAAGCCGAGGGTGAGGATCAGGACGGCGAGCACGGTCGGGCAGCCGCCGGTCACAGAGCGCACCGGGGAGTTGGTCATGCCTGGTCAGGTGGGATTGATGCTGACCGGGAAGCGTCGTCCTTGGTGGTCCGCCCTTGGCGCCCTCCTGGAAGGGAAAGAGCAGCAGTAGGCGCGTGAGGTGGAAATGTCGAAGCATCTGGTGTCCTCGTTGGTCGCGAAGAACTCGACGAGGCTGGTCAGTGACCGGTCCGACGGCTCGTAGGAGACGAGGGGTGCCGTAGTTCCGCTGGGCGATGGCTCGCGTCCGCGCCTGGCTCGGCTAGCTGTTCCGCGCCTCGTCCTGCACGTCGTCCTCGTACGACTCCGCATGCATCGTTATCTGCTCCAGCGCCTCTTTCTCATGGCGCTCATTGGCGCTGTTTTGGCGGCTGGGCCACGATCATGAGCGTTCCCGCGGCGAGCAGCTCGGCCGGTCCCGAGAGCCGGCCGCAGTCGGTTTCACCAAGGGAATGCGCTCGAGTTCTGGAAGGAGAGCATGGCCCAGACGACCAGGGGGAGCACGACTATGAGTACGAGCCAGGCGAAAACCTTTGCCCAGCCTGCGGTCTTCCCACGGTTCTCGGTCGGCATGCTGGCTCACAACCTCTTCATGGCGCGATGGAAGATCTCACGGGCGAGCAGGACCGCACCCCGAGCCCTCGCTTGGGGTGCGGTCCTGACTCGTGGTTCTGGTGTCATGGCCGCCTAGAGTTTGCCGACCGCGCGGCGGAACGCCGCGGCGTAGGCGGAGGTGCCGACGCCGTTCGGATGATAGCTCTCGCGGCTGATGCACCAGGAGTCCGTGCTGAGGCACCGGAAGTCGCCATCACCCACCGGAGCCGTCACGATCTTGTTGATGCCCTCGTTGTCGTCGCAGGCCCGCTTACCCTCGAAGTCGCTGTCCGGGGATTCGAAGCTGACTGGCAGCCCCTGTTGCTTGAGCGAGGCCACGAGTTCCTGCTGCTTGGTCTCCATGTAGTCGGCCATCGCGTTGACCCTCACCATGCCGACGCCACCGACGCCGCTCACACAGACAGTGACGTTCTCGTTGAAGATCCTGGGGTAGCCGAGCAGGATAATCTTGGCATTGGGAGCCTCATCGTGAATCTCGTTCAGGACTCCCTTGACCCCGGGTTTTTCATTGGGTACGCCGAACACGGCGTCGTCGATGTCGTTGTGGACGTCATCCTCCGACGGGCACCCCGTGGTGGCACACTTCTGCATCACCTGCGGGAAGCCCGCGTCGTTGCCGCCGATAGTGAGCGCCACGATGTCGGTGTCGTCACTGAGGACACCGACATCGGCCTGGAACCTTTCATGGAAGTTTCCGTCAAAGCCCCATGTCTCGTTCCCATTGCCATCGACCGGTGTGCCCGAGTGCACCTGCCAGGCGCGCGCGCCGGAGCAGGAGACGTTCTGGAAGTCCAGCGACGCTGAGAACAAGTCACTCAGCTCGCCGATGGTGGAGGAGCGGTTCGGCAGTGTCGTCTTGCGGGCCCAGGAGTTGTCGCTGCGGCGGCACGCGTTCCAGCTGTTCTCCCCGTAGTCCCGGTCGGATTCGGCGCTGTATCCGCCAGCGCCCTCGCCCGAGGCGTACGAGTCTCCCATCTGGACGATCATCTGGGGCTTGGCCGACAGCGGCTGGAAGGCGACGGCGTCCCACGCCACGTCCTCGTCGGCGGTGCCATCCTCGGTGGTGTTCGTCAGGGTCACGCGCGGTGTTCCGGTGAAGTTGTAGACGCCCAGCTCCACCCAGGTGTTCTCGCTGTGGTGGGTGTTGATGTAGCGGTCACGTGGTAGGCCACCCGCGACGCCCTCGATGGTGTAGTGGGCCTGCTGGGTGTGGGCTCCGGTGTCCGGCATGTGCGCGAAGACACGGGTCCATTGGTTCAGGTTCTGGCCCAGGGACCAGGTGCCATCGATGGTCATCCGGCCGCCGGTGCCGCCGAGAGCGGCGGTGTCGCGGGTGTGGGTGTACCAGAAGTGGCCGCCGTAGCCGCCGCCGATCTGGTGCAGATCGCCCTTGGCCTCGTACAGGTTCTCGGCGTCGGAGTAGAAGGAGAACTGGAAGCTTCCCTTCGAGACGACCGTGCCGCAGTCGCTCCAGGTGGGCTTGTCGGCCGCGATCGCCTCGACGACCAGGGCCCCGATCGGCAGCCCGGTGTTAGAGCATTCGGGGTCGCCGTACTGGAGGCGGTAGCCGCGTCCGGGCTCGTTGATGAGCGTCTGGTACTTGATGTTCTCGTTCCCGCAGTCGAGGGGGCAGTTGTCCTTCCAGGTCACGTTCGACCCGCGCCACCAGTACTGCGTGTAGCACTCCTCTGTCTGGCAGTCCGGCGGGTTGTCGGCGTCGCAGCCGTTGGTGGAGTTGCAGAACGCGTCCAGCGGCGGCTTGACGTTGCTGCGCTGACCCTCGCTGATCCACCAGGCAGGGCGGAAGCCGGCCGAGGAGAAGCCGCTTTCGCCGGGCCAATCCTGCCGTCCGGAGGTGGCGTAGGAGTAGCCGGAGTCGATGGACCAGGCGGCCCAGCCCATCACCTTCTCCTCGTACGGCCAGTCCTGCGGGTGCGCCGCGTCATGGTTGGCGTCCGGGTCGAGCGAGGTGTCCATGAAGGCCAGCCGGGAGGGCGGGTAGAGCGGGTTGGCCGGGTTGTTGTACCAGCCAAGACCCCAGGGCTCGCCCGGGAGGCCGGCCGGGTTGAAGCCGAGGTTGTAGTTCCACAGGGCGGCGAACCAGTTCTCCGGCTTGGACGGGTCGTCGTCGTTGATGGTGATGGTCTGCCCCGGAGTGTGGATCTCGTTCCACTTGTCCGCGAGGATGTACATGGAAGCGGCGATGTTGACCGTGTAGTCGAGAGCGACGGCTCGCTGCACGTTCGGGTCCAGAGCGACTTCGTCGTCCTTCTCGTGTCCGGCCATGCGCATGCCGTCGGTGACCTGACCGACGCCGTAACCGCAGTCGGACTCGTCCCAGTTGATCTTCCAGTACTCGTCAGAGGTGCTGCCCTTGTGGCCGTAGAAACCGGCCACGGCCGCGAGCGGGTTGCCCATCTGCCCCGGTACCGCGCCCGACTCGGCCTGCCACAGGTTCGACTCCTGGGCGAGCACGCCCAGCATGACTTGAGCCGGGATGCGTCCGCCGCCCTCCAGTGTCGGCGCCGGGAACAGCCCCTGCGGGTCGATCGTGCCGAGTCCGGCCTGGGAGCGCCAGCCGCCCTGAGTGATCCGGCCCGCCCGCAGCTCATCGCGGATGGCCATGTCCACGGCCCATTCGACCTGGTTCGGCGTGGGCTGAAGCGCCATGCTGTTCACGTCGTTGCGGGGTACGGAACACCAGCGGTCGGTGTCGACCGGGTTGGTGGAGACGGCGGCGACCGCGGCGGTGCGGGTCAGTTGGGTGTGTTTCCCACCGTCGCTGTCATCGCCGTCGGCTTCGGTGAGTGCGGGCGAGAGGGTGTCGGTGCCGGATCCGCTGTCCTGCTCCGGCACGGACTGGGTGATCGTCTTCCCGGTCGTCGTCGCCGTGGCCGTCAGCGTCAGCGGCTCCTCGGCGCCCGACTGTGGCGGCTGTGCACTGCCGTCCTGCGGCGCCGGCTCGGATCTTGTGAAGCCCTTGCCCGCGCCCTTGATCCGCTCCAGACCGGCGCGAACTGCAGGCGAGACGACCGGGTCCACGGCCAGCCGGCCGTGGCTGGATACGTTGGCGTCGGCCGGCGCGTCGAGGCGGGTCACGCCGGTTCCCTCGGTCTTCGGCGTACCGGTGGGGTGGCCGGTGAGGAATACCCGTCCGGTGCCGCCCTGTTGCAGGGCGAGGTCGCCGAGCTTGCCCGAGGCGAAGGCCGAGGGGCGCCCCTGTCCGCGCCACAGCTTGGCGTGGGCCGTGTCGTCGTTCTCGCGGTCGAGGAAGGCGACCTGATCCTTGTCCGCCACCCGGATATCGAAAGGCACGTTCTCCGTGTCGGCTAGGTTCTTGACCTTCCCCGACCGGCCGATGTGTACCAGGTGGTTGCCGCGCGCGGCCACTGCGCCGTCCGTGACCGGGACGGCCGAGGTGACCTGCCCGACGGCGACCGTGTCGGCAACGGTGTCACCGGAGGTGTTGACGGTGACGATACGGCTCTTGTCGTCCCGGAAGGACGTGAAGGCGGCCGTGTGCGTGTCCGGGTTGCAGGCCGGGTCGAAGTAGGCCAGGGAAGCCGTGACGGGCAGCTTCGTCACCTGCCCCGACTCCAGGTCGACGACGGCGGTGAACGCACCGCCCAGCATCAGGTCCTGGTGGTTGGTGAAGGTGCGGGGGGCGTAGGCGACCGCGACGTGCGAGCGGTCCATCACGCACATGTTGCCGATCCAGGTGTCCGCCGGCATGCCCGGTTCGGCGAGGACGGCGGCGGTCTTCCACGCGTACGCGTCGGCGCTGTCCGCGGTGAGGATGTGCAGGCCGTCGGTGTCGGCCGCGGAGGTGACGGCTCGGTCCGGCGAGGCCTTCCAGCCTTTGCCGAGCATCCTGCCCGGATCGTCGACCTGGCCCGAAGGCGTCGGTGTGGGCTCTTCGGCGGTGCGGCCGGGTTGGGGTGCCGCGGTCGCGGGCCCGGCGGCCTGTAGGAGGCCGCCGGTAAGCGCGGCGCACGCCGCCACGGCGACCCAGCCTCTTCTGTATCGGCTTCTTCGTCTCAAGGGTTCTCCAAGGTCGGGAAGAGCAGCTGACTGGACGGACTCCGCAGCCGCACCGGTGACGGGCATCGGCTTAGCGGCGGAGGGCTTCGGCGGGCTCGACGCGGGCGGCGCGCCAGGCCGGGTAGAGGCCGGCGAGTAGGCCGGTGGCCAGCCCGATGGCTGGGGCGAGAGTGACTACGAGGGGCGGGATGACGGGGGTCCACTGGCGGGTGACGGCCACGACGAGGACGGTGAGCGTGCCCAGGGTGGTGCCGATCACTCCGCCCAGCGTGCCGAGGGCCGCGGATTCGGTGAGGAACTGTGCGGTGATGTGCCGACCCTGCGCGCCGAGTGCCCGACGCAGTCCGATTTCCCCGGTTCGCTCCAGTACCGCGACCAGGGTGGTGTTGGCGATGCCGACGGCTCCGATGACCAGGCAGATCGCGGCCAGCAGCAGGAAGAGCTGGTTCAGGTCTGAGGTGACAGAGGCACGCAGCGTCCGGGGATCGGGCGGGGGTATGGCTTTGAAGTACTCCGGGTGGTCGGGGCGCAGCGCGAGCGGCGCTTCTGCGGCGATCTGGGCGGCGGCTCCGATGCGGGTGGAGATGAGCATCTGCGCACGGGGGCTGGTGGGCGGCCCCCAGATCTGCTCGGCGGTGGTGCGCGGGACGACGACGGACAGCAGCAGGTCCGCCTTGCGCTGGACGTCGTCGACGATGCCGACGACGGAGAACGGCACATCGCCGATGAAGATCGCGGGCCGGGTGTCCAGCGTCGTGATGCCGAGCCGCGCGGCGAGCGCGGATCCGATCACGGCGACCCGGCTGCCGGCGCGGTCGTGATATGCGTCGAAGGCGCGGCCGAGCCTGATGTGTGGGCGAGCAGCAGTGATCACGCCCGGCGAGGCTGCCACGACCGGTGTCTGCTCACCTGCCGCAGCGTCTCCGACGGGAGCCGCACGTACGGTGAGGGTGCCCTCGGACGGGCTGACAGTCCAGTAGACGCCCGCCGCCTCCACTCCGTTGAGGGCCTCGATGCGTGCGTCGGCGTCCGTGGGAAACGCCTGTGGCGTCAGATCCGGTTGCTCTCCGCCGGTGTCCTCCACGGACACTTCGGTTGCGGTGAGCAGGTTGAACCGGGTGTCGATCTGCGAGGACGCCGTGGAGGTCAGACCCAGGATCGCCACGAACGCCCCCACCCCCAGCACGGTTCCCAGCGCGGTCAGTACGGAACGCGCCGACCGTTGCAGCAGCCCGGCGAGTGCCTCGCTCAGCAGGTCGCGCGGAGCAAGGCGGGAAGGCGAGACTGGGATGCCGGGCCTCGCCCGGAGCCCCGCGCGACGAAGGCGTATGCGATGGGTGAATCGGGCGCGGGGTACGACACGCTCCGGGTGCCTGCGGCGTTTGCGACGCGCCGGAACGGAGCCACGTGCGATTGTCCGGCCAGGGGTACCGCCAGGGGCGGAACCATGGTGCTCTACGACTGCGGATGTCGCGTCCCGGACGCTCTCCGGCTCTTCCACCAGCCCGGCCTGCGCCGAGTCGTCGCTCGGCACGGCGCTCATCGTGGGCCTCCCGCAAGGCGGTCGCCCGGCGCAGGAGCGGGCTCGTCGTGGGGCGGTGGGCTGGGAAGTGCGCCGTCGTGGAGCACGCCATCGCGAATGGTCAGCGTCCGCTCCGCGCAGGCGGCGACTGTGGGGTCGTGGGTGATAACGACCACGGTCAGGCCGTCGGCGTGCAACTCGTCGAGGGTCGCAAGCGCGGTGGCAGCCGTGACGCTGTCCAGATTGCCTGTGGGCTCGTCGCACAGCAGCAGCGAGGGCCGAGCGGCCACCGCGCGTGCGATCGCCACGCGTTGGCGCTCGCCACCCGACAGCCGGGCGGGTGTTGCATCGATCCGGTGCCCCAAGCCCACGCGTATCAAGGCCTCACGGGCCCGCTGACCGCGCTCGGCGCGCGGGATCCCGTTGTAGACCATCGCCAGCAACACGTTCTCCTGCGCCGAACGATGCGGCAGCAGATGAAATGACTGGAACACGAAGCCGATGCGCCGCCCGCGCAGGGCAGCCCGCCCGGCGTCTCTCAGTGACGCGACGTCCACGCCGTCGAACAAGTACTGGCCCGCTGTGGGCGCGTCCAAGAGCCCAGCGATATTGAGAAAGGTCGACTTCCCAGATCCAGAGGGCCCCACGACGGCGACGTACTCGCCACGCTCGATGCTCAGGTCGCAGGGCTTGAAGGCGGCTACCGGGGGAGGCCCCGGATAGGTCAGGCCCGCGCCCCTGAACTCAATCAGAGGGGAGGCGGTCTCAGCGGCCGGCACGGTCGGCGACTCGTCGGGGACAGGCATGGTTCGAGTCATCCCGCCGCTCCTGCGGTGGCCGCGACCGGAGGACTCGCGGCGGCCGGTGCCTCCTCCTGCCGTATCCCGACCACCACTCGGTCGCCCGCCTTCACAGCGCCCGTTGTGCGCGGCCGGATCTCCGCGGAGCCGTCCCCTGAGATCCCCAAAGTGACCTCGACGCGCCTGTCCCGACCGCGCTGACGGACCGTCACCACGGTCTTACCGTCGGCGCTGGCCGAGACCGCAGACACCGGGACCACCAGCACCTTGCCCCGCGAGGACGCCGACTGCACGCTCAGCCGCACATCCTGCCCGGTCAGATCGCCCCCGAGCGGATGGTCAGGGCGTACCACGACGGCGTAGGTCCCCGAGCTCCCCGCCTGCGCCGCAGCCCCTTGCTCGGGATCACTCGACTCCACGGCCGGTGTATCGGACACCGAGGACACCACGCCAGCCGCTGTCGTTCCGGTGACCTCGGAAAGGATCTGCACCTTCTGGCCAGAGTGCACCAGCCCCTTCTGATACGGGGCCAGGCTTCCCTTCACGACCAGCGCCCCCGCGGACACTGTCATGAGTTTCCCGGAGACCGTCGATCCCACCGACACGGCAAGAGACTCCACTCGGGCCGGAAACCCCCTCAGGTAGACGACCTCCGACACGGGCAACCTCGGCCCGTCCGCGGCCCGGATGGCGGCCAGCTCGTCACGCGCCTTGGCGAGGTCCTCCGCAGCTCGGTCCACCTCACGGCTTCCTCCGGCTGCGCTACTGCCCTCCCCCGCAGCCGCAGTCCCCGTGCTACTGCTCCCGCCTGCCTGCGATGCGGCGGCCTCCTTAGCGTCCTGCCAAGCCCGCTCCGCCTCTGTCACCGCGTCCTGCGCGGCCTTCACTTTGTCGGCGCCGCCCTCTTCGGCCGGCACCGGGTCGTAGCCGAGCGATGTGTAGAACGCGTCCAGTGCGACCTTCGTTCCGGCACTGTCAATCCCCTCGCAGCGTGGAGACGATCTATGCGGCCAGTCCCTCGGCGAGGGTGGCTCGGTAGTCACGTTCGTAGTCGATCGGGCTCTTGAACCCGCACACGCTGTGTAGCCGCCTGGCGTTGTAGAAGTCGGTGATCCAGGTGGCGATCCTGATCCGGGCCTCGGTGCGGGTGGCGAAGGTGTGCCGGTGGACGTACTCGACCTTGAGTACGCTGTTGAACGCCTCGCTCACGGCATTGTCGAAACAAGATCCAACTCTGCCCATGGACTGGGTGATGCCCAGCTTGCGGCAGGCCCGCTGGAACTTCCGGGAGCAGTACTCGCTGCCCCTGTCCGTGTGCATGATCACGCCGTGGACGTCGCCTCCACGGGTAGCCGCGGCCATGTTGAGTGAGGCCACCACCAACTCGGTGTCGTGCCGCTCGCCCATCGCGTAACCGAGCAGGCGGCGGGAGAACAGGTCGATCACGGTAGCGAGGTAGAGCTTGCCCTCGCCGGTGTCGATCTCGGTCATGTCGCCTGCCCAGACGAGGTCGGGCTCCTCGGCGGTGAAGTCCCGGCGTACGAAGTCCGGGGCCGCGGGCCGCTTGCCCGGCCTGGTCAGTGACCGGCGCCGGCGGACCTTCCGTCCGGCCAGCCCGAGCTCGGCCATCAGCTTCGCGACGGTGTTCACCGATACCCGCCAGCCTCGGCGGATCAGCTCGATGAACACCTTCGGTGAGCCGTAGGTGCCCCCGGAGCCGCGGAAGATCTCCTCGATCTCCTCCGCCAGGTGCTGCCGTCGCGTCTCCCGCGCGGTGGGCGGGCGGTCGCGCCACTTGTAAAACCACGACTCCGACACCCCCAACGCCCGGCAGGCGGTGCGGAATGGAACCTTCTGCTCGGCCTTGCAGCTGCTGATCACCCCGACCGCAACGGCCGGGTCCCCGTCAGCTACTTCACCCACAAGGCCACGAATCGCTTGCACACATCACGCTCCATCTCCAGCTCGCGGATGCGCTTGTCCTTCTCCCGGGCCTCGGCCCGCAGCCGCTCGAGCTCCGCCCGCTCACTCTCCCGCAGCCGGCCACCGGAAGGAGACGGCTCTGCCGCCGGCCGGTCCGACGACGGCGACCCGTTACGCCGCGCCCGCGACACCCAGCTGTGCAGTGTCCCGGAATGGATGCCCAGATCCGCAGCCACCTCCGGGACCGGCTTCCCGCTCTCCGTCACGATCCGTACCGCCCCCTCGCGGAACTCCGCATCGTAGAGGCGCTTCTTGGATGCCATGACCCCAACTATCCCTCCGGTCACGGTCTCCACAGTAGGAGGGGAACCTCAGGGCACGGTAACTCTATGCCCGGCGCAGTACCCTGCTCGCTCCTGCTGCAACCGTCGTGGCCAGGAGCCAGCCCGTGCCAATCAGTGCGACCGCACCCCACTGCATGATGCCAGTCGGAGCGTAGGAGCCTTCCTGTCCCAGGTCTACGAGGGGCAGTAACAGGTCGAGGGTGTAGATCGCCGCCTGGAACGGTGGTGCCTCGCCGTCACCCACGGTGGTAGGTGGCCAGGCGGTGAAGAGAGCAGTTCCGGTAGTCAGGAGACACAGCAGCAACCACACAGCACGAAGAGGGCGGTAGCCATAGCCCACCGTCGCGTCCTGGAGCAGGCTCCACAACCTGGCCACGGGCGACAGCGTGCGCCGCATGCTGCGCTGCTTGGCGACCAGGAGCGTGCGGGCATCGGCGTCGCGGCCTTGCCGTTGGTAGGTAGCGGCGAGCTGCTCGTATGGCTGGGGTACGAATCCGGCAGGATCCCTGCGCAGCCAGGGTAGGCGTGCCTCGGCCGGGAGTGTGGGGTGCAGGCTGTCGTAGACGGCGCCGTCGAGGACCAGTCCAGCAGGCCAGGCGGTAGGGGTGTCCCGCAGCAGCCCGATTCGGCTGTGCTGTAGAACGACCAGACCCGCCGGTGCTTCGCGTAGTCGAAGCGAGAGGCTGCTTGCAGACGATCCATCGAAGCTCATCGCCCACTCGTCGGCGGATGTGTCGATGACTGCGTCATCAAGGCTGACACGGCTGCGGACCGTGACGCTGTTGAGGGAGATCCTGCCGTGCGCGGTGAAGCCGTCACGCAGGTTGAACACACCACCTGTCTCGACCCCGTTGCCGCGCAGAGCAGGGTGTCGGTTGTCGAGGGAGTTCAGTTCGGCGCCGTCGAAGAGGACAGAGCCGCCGATGCGGGAGTCCCGCATGTCGATCATGCCGTGGGCGACGAAGCCTCCGCGGCAATCGATGTCGCCGCCGACGCGCAGTCGGGATGCGTTCAAGGCGGCGTCTGCGGTCGGACTGCTGGCGGAGATATCGAAACGGGCGCCCTTGAGGACCACGCTGCCACGCACGGCGGTGTCCCGGAGATCGATAGGGCCCCGCACCTCCAGACCACGCTCGGCCTGGAGGTCACCGCCGATCTCGGCGCAGGCCAGGTTCAGGGTGTAGGCGCCTGCTCCTGGGCCGGGCCCGTCCAGCTGGCAGTCGCTCATGTTGACGGAACCGCCGATGGAAGCACCGTAGAGGTTGATCTGGCCTGAGCCAGAGAAGCCGGAGTCGAGGTACAGACCACCGCCCACGGTCAGTGCGGGCGCCTGCAGGCAGCCTGCGTCGCCGCCGATGCAGGTACCTCGAAAGGCCAGGGCGTCCTGTATCCGGGCACTGTTCAGGAACACCGGGCCTGTGCAAACCAGTCCTGGGGCCAAGAGGTCCTCACCCACGTCCACGGACTGAGCGTCGATCGCGGCCTCACCAGGGGCTGGACGTACGGCAGTGTCCTTCAGGGACAGCCAGTTTCCGGCAGTGAGGGAACGTAGGTCGACTGTGCCAGTGACAGTACAGGCGGTGACCTCGCACTCCAGAGTGACGCGGGCACCGACCATGCTCAACCCCGGCATTGTGCAGGAAATGAGCTGAAAGGCAGCGTCAAGGTGCGCGTTGTCCAGTCGGGGAACATCATCGAAGCGGCACCGGTCCAAGCGGATCGAGCCAGTGACCGTCACCTCGGCGAGGTCCAACTCGCCGGTGACGTGTGCACCACGTAGCCGCAAGCGAGCCTGGCAGCCGGGTCGGGATGAAGGCGCGGCGATCAGAAGGTGGCGAAGCGCACTGCCGCGCACCTCTGCCACTTCCTCGCACCACTCGCCGACCCGGTAGGCCTCCCACATCTGCCGCTCCTGCGGGCTCCATCCTTCCGGCGGGTCGTCCTGCGCCACTGCGGCATCCCTCCCTCCTTGTCCGGCTACAGCGCTCCGAGCAGATGTTCGCTACCCGACACTCGTGACGGCCATGCTTGACGGCTCAAGCCCCAGAGGCAGACAAGGGCGGAGCCATCGCTCAACACGCTGAACTTGACGGAGAAGGCGAAGCCGCTGCGAGGGGCCTACAAAGCGGGCCGGGTCTGGGCGAAGATCAGGCACGCGGACACAGTCGACGCGGCCGTGGTCGGGTTCACCGGCAGCGCCCTGCACCCGAAGGCGCTCGCCGTACAGCTGCCCGACGGACGGGGGCGCTGTCCCAACGGCTGACCACGGCCCTGTCCTCCGTCGCGGCCCCGCGCCTGGTCCCCCAGGCCGGGCGGGCGTTCGCGAAGGCCGGCGACTCCTACACGCCCGCCGTCGGCGGCGTAGCGGTGGAGGTCGTGGCGGGCACGACCCGGCACGCCGTCGTCACTGTGATGCGGCTGCGCTGACCGGCGGCAGAGCTTCGTCCGGCGCGGCCAGACTGAGCGGCTGGCGCAGGTCCAAGTAGCAGCGCAGCCGTACACCGGGCTCGCCAGCGTCCCGCGTCGTGTGCTGTGCGGGCGCCGTCGCCCACCGGTCGGCGAGCAACTGCTGGAAGGCCAGAGCGGTGGCGTCGTCGGCGGCCGCGACGTCGACGACGACCAGGCCCGGCTCACTCACGTGCACCTCGTTGATCGGGTCCATGTACGGCGCTACGCCCGGGCGCCCAGGAGGGTTCCGCCCCTGCCCTGTCTTCACCCGCCCGAGTGGCGGTCCGATGGGAGCGACCCGTACCAGCGCAACCCGCGTCGCCGCCGCCGTTGAACTTGTCACGGACAGCCAGAAACCAGATTCCCCCGCTCCGACGCAGTTGTTGGAACCGGCGGCGCAAGGTCACGGACGCAAATTGGCGCCAGGAGACCGCTGGTGGAGGGGGTCACGAGGTCGGCGAGGATCTTGCGGGCGTCGGCTGCTGTATCTGGAGAGGCGGTCTGAGCCCAGACCATGAACCGGGGCGCCAGCTGGGGATCGGCGCTGAAATGGCACTGCAGGCAGCTCGGATTGTTCCCTTCCACGGCTTGTTCGTACGCCTCGGTCGCTTCACGTCCGATCAAGTTGAGCAGAGCGTGGCGGCTACCAGCCAGCTGCACGTGGCTCTGTTCTCGGGCAATGACTGTGCTGTGGTGGACGCTGCCCAGTTGAAAGCTGCCGATTTTGAACGACAGGTGAGTCTCCTGGAGGGCGTGGGGCCGGAGCCAGCGGGCGTTAGAGAAGCACTTCACCTCAGCCGAGGCAACGGTGTCAGGTGTGCCAGTCACCAGCATGATGTCCACGTCGCGGCAGCGGAGGCGCGCCGGGTAAGCGCATCGCGCAGCTCGCCCGGCGTCAAGGGCTGGCCGCAGCGCGCGAGATACCGGGCCGCGAGCTGCTCGCGGGTGGGATAGGCCGGGGGCTCCACCACCACGAGGGAGTCACGCAGCGTCTGGCGCTCGGTCATCGCGGCGCCGGCCTGCTCCAGCAGCGGCATCATCACCTCCCCCACCCTCGCGAGGCGCTGCCGCCAGTTGTCGCGGGTCAGGTAGCCGCTTCGGTAGCACCATGCCAGCAGCCCGGCCGCGGCAGCCGCGGCCGGCAGCGGGTGACGTCGGGCGAGTACGAGCAGGCGGTGAACACACGCGCCGAACAGCTGCAGGGCCACGTCGATGACGACCAGTGCGTCCGCTTCGTTGGCCTCGATGTTGGCCATGCGCAGCAGGCTCTGGACGACGGGGATCCATTCGATGACGGCGAACTCGAAGCGGGAGAAGACGCTGTCCTCAGTGACGATGACGCATGGCCCCAGGAACTCCGCGAGCGCCATGGTGGGGGCGTCATCTGGGTCTCCCTGGTACCACTTCGGCATCTCCGGGTCGGTGTGCAGGATGCGTCGGGTCCGTGGAGACAGGTGATCACGGATTTCCAGATCGACCACGCGAAGGGCCGGAAAGATCTGGGCTTCGAGAAGACGGCGTACGTGACGCTCCGCCACCTGGTAGTCGTCCGCCAGCCGCGGCAGGTGCTTGTCGATCTCGCCGGGAACGTGTGCCGCGATGTAGGGAGTCGAGCGTCCGGTGCCGGCGAGCGCCGTCACCTTGTCGTGCTGGTATCCGTTCTTGACCAGCCAGCAGGCGTGGGCCAGCAGCGCGTTGGTGTCGAGGACGGGCAGCAGCATCGGCCTATCCAGCACCATCGGGTTGAACGCCGACCCGGTGCGGACCGGCAGCGGCGGTGCCGCGGTGGCACGATCGAGCGTCATGGATCAAGTGTGGTCGCCGCCACTGACATCCGTGCGGGATTTTCGAGCCCGGCCCCGGTACGCGCCGTCAGGTCCGCCGGCTGACCGGTCCGTGGAGGCGTCCGGGCTCTTGAGCGTCGCCCAGGTCCGATTCCGCCTGTGCGGCCGCTGCCTCGCTGCTTCGGCTGCGGCCTCCTCACGGGCGACGTCGTCGGCGTGGCAGGTCCCGCACCCGCTCAGGTCCCCGCCTGTCACTGGCTTCTACCCGGTGGTTGGGGATGCCGGTGTCCCGGACCAGCGAAGGGTGATGCCAGTGTCGCTACGAACATCCGGTTTGTTCACAAGCCGCTGACAGACGTACGGGCTGCCTCGATGAACGCTTCCAGGCGGTACCGGAAGCGTTCCTGTGATGCGTCGAAGCGTTCACACGTGTCTGTGGTTCATCCTGGGAAACGCGGCCCAGGGCCGAGTTGGTCTCCGATGCTGCTTCCAGCACGCCTCGGGCGGCCTGGGCAACGATTTCAGGACCTTCCAGCACGATGACGCGTACGCAGCGCATGAGCGGATCGAAGGCATCGCGCAGTTGCGTGCGGAGTTCCTCGATGCGCTCCAGTCGGTCTGCCTGATCGGTGAGTTGGACGTACGCGTCGCCGACTCTCCAGTACAACTCGCCGGTCACGTGCGCCTGCTCCATCAGGTCCAGGTGCGTTGCGGCGGCTGCTGCGCACCCGGTCGCGGTGCTGTGCCTGTATTGACGTCTCCGCCTGGACTCTTGCCGCCCGTGCGTTCCCGAGAGTGGTCACCCAGCTCGCCAGGACCGCTGTACCGCCGGTGAAGACGGCGACCCACACTGCGCTGTCCCCCACGATGTCCCAGTGTCGACGAGCGGCTTCGGCCTGTCGAGACTGCCTCCGACCGCCCTCTTCCCGTCCGGAGCCAGGCTGCGGTCGCGCTACCGACGACCGGTGAGACCCGGCTGTGCATCCCCACGCGCGGCCGACACCGCCACCCGGGCGGATGACGAAGTACCCCGGGAGAACTCTCGGAGAGGCTAACGTACGCGCCATGCACGCATAACGTACGCGATACGTACGCTTCACGAAGTAGGCTGTCGGCCAGGAGGTGCCGCATGTCCGAGTTGTTCGACCGGGTCGACGCGCTGATCGCGTCCCGCGCCCCGCTGCCACCGCCGGCGGAACGCAAGCGGCTGCGCCAGGCGCACGGCTTCACCCTGGACGAGGTGGCGAAGGCTCTGCAGGTGCGGCGGGCCACCGTCAGCGGCTGGGAGTCCGGCAAGACGGAACCCAGGCCCCCCGAGCGCGACGCGTACGCACGGCTGCTCAACAAGCTGGCGGAGCTCTACCCCGCTGACGCAGGCACCCCGGCGCCCGCCAAGGACACGGGCGCTGGCGAGGCGTTCACGAGCGCACCCGTCCAGGCGACGGAAGCGCGGAGTCCATCCACGGCCCCGGCGTCCGAGTCTGCGGCCATGGCTGTCTGCGAGAACACCCCGCCCCGCCCCTCAACCAACTCGGCTGCTCCGGCTGCCGCGTCGCGTCCGGCGCGCACCGCCCTGCCGTCATCGACGTCGCGCCAGCCGGGTGCGAGGAAGACGGCCCCGGCGAACACCCCGGCCGACCGCGCGGACCCGCGTTTCGTCAACGGGCCGCTCGCGGTCGTCGACGTCGACGCTGACGGCCAGGCTCTGGCGTACTGCGTCGGCGGCCTGGTCCTGGACGTGCCCGCCAGGAGCATCCCGTCCCTGGTCGACTGGACCTTGAAGGATGCCAGGCTCGGGCAGCCGAAGTTGTCCGGGCCGGGCAAGGACGGTGACCCGCTGCTCGTGCTGACCGAGTCCGCGTGCGAGCGCTACGGCCTGCCCATCACCCTCACCGACGAAGAGCGCCTGGCCGGGCGGCTGCCGGAGGGGCACAAGGTCATCAAGCAACTAGCGCGGCAGGACTGGAAGTTGACCGGGCGCGGGTTCGGGCCGTGGGCGCGGATCTACCGCCCGGCGCAGGGCGCGGAACGCTCTTGCGTGCAGCTGTGCATCCCGTCGTGGCACGCGCTCGACGCCCGCCACTGGGACGACGCCGCGCAGCTCCCGCCGGCCGAACTCGCCCAGTTGCTCGGCACGTACGCGGTCCGGGTGATGACGCCGCGCGGGTCGACCGCGGTGACCGGTCTGGAGCTGATGACCGCCTTCCACCCGCCGACCCGGGCGAGCGAGCCGGATGAGAACGGCAGGCGGCACAGCGAGCACAACCCCGGCAGCCTGGGCAAGGACCCGGTCGACCCGGCGCCGTGCGAGGTTCCCGACGGGCACCCGCTGCTGAAGGATCTGCCCCGCTTCCACCGGCGCACCCCGGCTGAAACGCTGATGGAGGAGGTGTTCGACTGGGCGCGGCCGCTCACCGACGCCGAATGCGAGAAGCGGTACCTGGTCGGCATCGACGTCAACATGGCCTTCGCCGCCGGGGCCAACGGCCTGGTCGTCGGCCTCGGTGCGCCGACGAACGTGAAGAAGCCGGTGTTCGATGCGAAGCTGCCCGGCTCGTGGCTGGTCGACCTGTCCCACGTCGACCTGTCCAGGGTGAAGGCAGGCAAGGGGTGGGTCCAGCTGGACGCCGACCTTATGCCCAGCCCGTTCACGCCATCCGGCGAGCGGCCGACGGGACCGGCCTGGTACGAGACCAGGAGCGTCGCCTACGCGGTGGAACTCGGCTACGACGTCGCCCCGCTCGAGGCGAACGTCCGCTACGAGACCGGCCGCTACCTGGACTCCTGGTACAACCGGCTGCGCGACGCGTACCTCGCCACGATGGCCGACCTCGGGGTGCCCGCCGACCTTCCCCCGCAGGAGTTCCTCAAGGCGATGGACGGCTACAAGGAGCGCGATGCGCAGCTCGCGATCGTCGTGTCCGCCATCAAGGCCACGGTGAAAGGGGCCATCGGCAAGCTGAGGGAACGGCCGCGGGGCGGCGGCTGGAAGCCCGGCCAGCCGTGGCCGGCCCTGGCCCGGCCGACGTGGCGCCCGGACATCCGCGCCGCCATCATCTCCCGCGCGCGCATCAACATGCACCGCAAGATCGTCAAGCACGCGGCGTTCACCGGCCAGTACCCGGTCGCCATCAACTCGGACTGCGCCGTGTACGCCTCCGACGGCCCCTCCCCGCTGGACTTCCTGCCCTACCGGGACGGCAAGCCGCTTCCCGGCGGCTGGCGGCTCGGCGTGAACCCCGGGATGGTCAAGTGGGAGGGCACCCAGACCGTACTGTGGGGCGAGGGCGTACGCGAGCAGTTCAACGCGCCGGACCTCAACCTCGCCCGGTACATCAAGGACGGGCAGGTCACCAACAAGGACACCGGGGAGTAGCCGATGAGCGTGTTCGGCGACGGCCTGGACAACGCGGTGCACAAGGCATTCACCCGCCCAGCGCCCAAGTCGGCCGGGCCGCAGATGCGATACCTGGTCAAGCAGCTCAAGGGCACGAGGGCGGTCGCCGACCTGCTCGGGATCTCCCAGCGCCAGGTGGAGCGCTACGTGGCGGGCCAGGCCAAGAAGCCCCGCCCTGCCCTCGCCGCCCGCCTGGAACGCGAGGTCACGGCACGGTGGCAGCCTCAGATCCGGGCCACGGCGCGACAGAAGGCGGCGACCACCGGCGGCATCGTCATCGACACCCGCGCCCGCATCGGCTACACCGCCCCGGTCGGCACGACCGACGAGGCCCGTCTGCGGCACCTCACGGTGGCGCTGCCACCGCAGTACGCCGCCCGCCTCTTCGAAGCCCAAGAGGCCGGCGCCACCGACCAGCACTTGCAGGAAATCGCCGCCGAAGCACTCAAGGAGGTCTACTTCCAGGACAACGGCCGCCGCGCCGGCCAGCTGGAGGAAGTCCGCTTCACAGACATCGAGCACCTCGCCTTCGAGCTGTAGGTGCCCCTGTACAACCACCTCGTCGAAGGCGCGGCTGAGCCGAAGCACGGTAGTTGTCACCAAGGCAGGCGTGCTGTCACCAGGGCCACCGGACGGCGAGTGCTGAGCAGCGTTCTGGACCGCGGTGCAGTCTCAGCTGTCCACCCCGGCTTCCCACTTGCGCCGGCGCAGCACGTGGTCGCTGAAGAGGTGTCGGCTCCGGTCGAGCAGTTCCCCCACCTCCGCGTCGCCTCGCTGCCCGTCCGGCGACGGATGCCAGCGCTGCACTGATTGCGCGGCCCAGGTGCGCAGCTTGATATCCGGGTCCTCGAACAGACCGACCGCCGCCCGTAGCGCCACGATGCCGCCGCGTGCGTCGAGCAGCCGGAACGCACCGACGCGGACGTGCCGCGGCCGCTCGGAGCTGGTGCGCTCCAATAGCCAGTCGGCGGGCAGTTCCTTGGCCGAGGGCAGCAGGGCGGCGGCGGTCTCGCGGACGACCCCGGCGGCAGGGTCGTCGAGGAGCGGCCGCAACTGTTTCGCATCCGCGCAGTCCAGTGTCCGCAGCCCTGCCACCGCTCGCGCCCGCACCCCGGGCGCCGGGTGCGCGAGCAGAGGCCGCAGCAGCCCGGCGTCCGCGCGGTTCCCGCACTCGGCCAGCCCGATGACCGCACCGGGCGGCAACTCGGGGTCGTCCGGTGCCGTGCACCGCTCCCGGTACCAGGCCGGCGGGTCACCTCCCTGCTGTCGTACGACATACCGGGCGCAAGCACGCACGAGCGCGGAACGGTCGCTGAGAAACGGCTCCGCCTGCTTTGACCGCCCCGCCCGTCTCAGCGCGGTGACGCCGGCCGAACGGGTACGCGGGTTGCGTGCGGACAGTAGTAGAGGCAGCACACCCTCGTAGGCATCCTGATCCCCCAGAGCCGTGAGCGCCGCTGTGGCACACAGGTCCTGGACCACGGTGTCCTGGTCCCCGGCGGCCGCGCGGGCCAGCTCGGCGGGACGAAGCAACT
>NZ_JBYIVZ010000055.1:0-65755 GCF_057710365.1 Streptomyces sp. bgisy027 | reverse complement strand
ACCGAGGACGGACACCCCCCGGCACGGCCCCGACCCACCCACCGAACCGCAGGCGCAACGCACGCCCCCACCCAGCGCGACGGGCCGCCGCAGGCACCACCCACGCGAAAGTCCCGCCCCACACCCCGGGACGGGACTCCGCAAAGCCACGTACGTCAGCCGATCTCAGTACCCGTGGCAGACAGCGCCTCGGTCACCGGCTGGAAGAACGTCTCCCCACCGGAGGTGCAGTCACCACTGCCCCCGGAGGTGAGCCCGATCGCCTTGTCACCGGAGAACAGCGAACCACCACTGTCACCCGGCTCGGCGCACACGTCGGTCTGGATCAGCCCGTTGACGATGTCACCGTTGCCGTAGTTCACGGTGGCGTCGAGCCCGGTCACCTTGCCGTCGTGCACCTGCGTGGTCGACCCGCTACGGGTCACCTCCATACCGACGGTGGCCTCCGCGGCCCCGCTGATGGCCTGCGAAGACCCGTCGTAGAGGTTCACCTCACTCGGGTGGTCGACCTCGGCCGTGTACTTGACCAGCCCGTAGTCGTCGTCCGGGAAGCTGGACGTCTCGTTGGTGCCGATCTGGTTACCGCTGGAGTCCGACCAGTCCGTGATGCCCTCGGTGCAGTGCCCGGCGGTCAGGAAGAACGGCTCGCCCCCCTTGACCACGTTGAAGCCGAGCGAACAACGCCCGCTGCCACCGGTGATCGCGTCACCACCCGCGATGAAGGGCTTGAACTCCCCCTTCGACCGCCTCAGTTCCGCCTTGGCGCCCAGCCCGTCGACGACCTTGCCGAGCTTGGCCCACTCGGCCTCGGACACCGTGCGGTCGGCGGTGACGACAACTCTGTTCGTCGCCGGGTCCGTCACCCACGCGGTGCCGGGAATCGTCGCGTCCCGCTTCAGCGTCGTACGCGCGCTCTTCAGCTCGGCGAGCGAGTTCTCGACGACTCGGGCCTTGGCGCCGGCCGCCTCGACGGCGTCCGCGGCGGCCTCGTCGAGGACGTTCACGACAAGGCTCCTGGCCTGTGCGTCGTAGTACGAACCCGCGGCGTCGCCACCCAGGTCCTTGACCAGCGACGAGGCGAGCTTTCCGGCCGCGGAGACCGACAGGGTCTTCGGCGCGGAAGTCTCAGGCGTCTCGCTGGCGTTCGCAGTCTGCAAGGTCACGCCCGCAGCGACGAGTGCGGCGATACCCGCACCTGCCACGGCTGCACGCCGCTTGGGTATGCGTCGGTGCTTCAACTCACGTCCTCCTGTGGGGGGTCGGCCCGAAAGGTTGTGGGGACCTCGTCGGACCGGAAGGCGTACGGCCACGGGTACGGCTCACAACAAAAGCCGCGTCCGCGCCGGTTGAACAAGGTTCACTATTCCTAGGTTCGAAGGGCGCACACAAGGTCGACTTCCGGACGCGCGTAGAACACGTTTGCACACCCCTGCCGCCTTGACCGTGCACGGTCACGCACGCCCTCTTCGCTGAGCAAACACTGCAAGCGAGCGAACCATGAGCAGCGCGTGAGGTCTACTCCTGTCTCAAAATCGACACATCCTGGTCCGGATCCAAACGAGCTTCACCAGAGGGAAGTTCATCCTGAACGGTCCGGGATTCAACAGGCACCGACCGTCGCGCACCACCACCCGACTCCGCCCCGGAGGCCGCGGGGACCGCAGAGGCCGCGGAGGCGGCGGGGACCGCAGAGGCCCCGGAGGCGGCGGAGGCCGCAACCTGCGCCCCTTTCTCCAGAAATCGCAGCAATTCCACCGGAATCGGTAGCACCAGAGTGGAGTTCTTCTCGGCCGCCACCGCCATCACCGTCTGAAGCAGCCGCAACTGAAGGGCCGCCGGCGCGTCGGACATCTGATGCGCGGCCTCCGCGAGCTTCTTCGAGGCCTGGAGTTCCGCGTCGGCGTTGATGACCCGCGCCCGTCGCTCCCGGTCGGCCTCGGCCTGCCGCGCCATCGACCGCTTCATGGTCTCGGGCAGGGAGACGTCCTTGATCTCCACCCGGTCGATCGTCACGCCCCACTCGACGGCCGGGCTGTCGATCATCAACTCCAGCCCCTGGTTGAGCTTTTCGCGGCTGGACAGCAGATCGTCCAGCTCGCTCTTGCCGATGATGGACCGCAGCGAGGTCTGCGCCATCTGCGAGACCGCGAACCGGTAGTCCTCCACCCGTACGACCGCCTCGGCCGGCGCGGTCACCTTGAAGTAGACGACGGCGTCGACCCGCACGGTCACATTGTCCCGGGTGATGCCCTCCTGCGCGGGAATGGGCATCGTCACGATCTGCATGTTCACTTTGCGCAGCTTGTCGACGCCCGGCACGATCATCGTGAACCCGGGCCCGCGCACTTGGGGCCGGAGCTTCCCGAGGCGGAAGACCACGCCCCGTTCGTACTGCTTGACGACCCGCGCGGCCGCCGCCACATAGACCAGTCCGGCGGACGCGAGCGCCACTCCCGCCGCCACCAGCTCCTCGACCATCACCGACCCCCGGGGTCCGACGTGGGCGCATTACAGCGGAGTACTGCCTGTACGTCGACGGTAACCCCGCGACCTGAGCAAGGGCGAGCCCCCGCACGCCAGTTGCGTACGGGGGCTCACCTGCTGCCGGCTGCTGGCCGAACCGATCCGGACCGATACGAACCGAACCGATCCGGACCGATACGATCCGGACTGATCCGGACTGATCCGGACTGATCCGGACCGATCCGGACCGATCCGGACCGATACGTCAGTAGACGCTGACGCCGTAGGCGCTCAGGGCCTCGGTGACCGGCTGGAAGAAGGTCGTACCGCCGGAGGTGCAGTTGCCGCTGCCGCCGGAGGTCAGACCGTACGCGGTGCCGTTGCTGCCGTAGAGCGAACCGCCGGAGTCGCCGGGCTCGGCGCAGACGGTGGTCTGGATCAGGCCGCCGACGATGTCGCCGCCGCCATAGTTGACGGTCGCGTTCAGGGCGGTGACCCGGCCACTGTGCGTACCGGTGGTGGAGCCGTCACGGATGACGGTGGTGCCCACGCTCGGCGTGGCCGCGCGGGTGATGTCCACGCCGTTCGCGGTGCCGGGCCGGCTGACGGAACCGGTGTAGCGCACGATGCCGTAGTCGTTGCCCGGGAAGCTGGAGCCGGCGGTCGAGCCGATGACCTGGGTACGGCCGGAGTTGGAGTACCAGGTGCCGGCGCCGTCGGTGCAGTGACCGGCGGTCAGGAAGTACTGCGTGCCACTGCTGCTCTGGACGTTGAAGCCGAGCGAGCAGCGCCAGCTACTCGCATAGATGGCGTCGCCGCCCTGGATGAGCTTGCTGAACTTGCCGGGGACGCTCTTGATCGTGAGCGCGTCGGCGTTGGCGCCGGCCTGCTCCTTGATCTTGGCGATCTCCGCCTTGGAAACCGTGGAGTCGACGGTCACCATGACACGGTTGGTCTTGCTGTCGACGGCCCAGGCGGTGCCCGGGACGTCGGCCTTCAGCATGGAGCCGCTGGCGCTCTTGAGCTGGGCGGCGCTGAAGGTGGCGGGGGTCTCCGCGGCGGTCGCGTTGGGGATCGCGATCGCGGCCGCGGCAACGAGGCCGGTGGAAACGGCGATCAGCCGGGTCCGTCTCGTAATGCCGCTGCGGGGGGTGGTGCGCTTGATCCTCACTTTTCGTTCCCTCCAAGGGAAGTCGGGGGCCCGCGTGGGGTCGGGGCCCGGTGAGGCGCAGTCAGCAGGCCTGCTGTCCGGATTCCGAACATGCCGTGCCCCTGACAAGCGCTGAGGGGAGTATTCGGTCGAACGACCGGTCGGCACAAGGGCGCCTTTCGGCCGTCAACTTTTGAACCATCTGTGCGAGTTGGCCGCTCCTGCCCCGGTCAGAGCCGGTCAGCGCCACTCGGCGCAGCTTGCGCTCCCCCGGCCGACAGCGAGGTCGGACGTGTTGCCAGGTGGCGCAAAGGAACGCACGAATGGGTCGACGGAGGCAGGGAGCGGCAGCGTGACACGGTCGAGCCCGTACGGCACGGTCGCCGTATCAGGGATGTCCGGAAGTAGCCGTCACTTGAGCCGGCTGTCAGCAACCGTCGCACGGGCAGCAGCAGTCGCACCCGGCGCAGTCGCAGTCACGGCAGCAGCCCTCGCGCTTCTTGCGGGACCACGGTCCCTCGTACTCCTTCGCGCAGCACAGCTTGCAGGTGCAGCACAGCAGCCAGAACATCCCGCAGCCGGCCCAGAACCCACGCCGCTTCGGCGGCTGGGGAGCGGGCCCACCGCCGAACCCGCCGAAGTCACCGCCACCACCACCGCTTCCACCGGCACCTCCGCCGGGCACGCCTCCGCCCCCGGCATACGGGCTGCCGCCCGCGTAGGGGTTGCCACCGGCGTACGGATTCCCGTCCCCGGCGTACGGACTCTGCGGCGCGCCGTACGGCCCCGGCTGCTGTGGCGGCTGCCCATAGGGCCCGGGCCGACCGGGCTGCCCCGGCTGATGCGAGGCGTGCGAGGCATGGGACGCACAGGTCGGCACCGTGCCGAACGCCCGGTCCACCGAGCGCCGCAGCTCGTGCACCAGCAGCAGGTGGGCGAGGCCCGGATCCGTGAACTCCACCTCGCGCAGCGCCAGCCGCACTCCGTGCACGGCGTCGTCGGCGAGCCGGCGCGCCTCGGCGAGCGAGGTCCCGGTCGCGGTGAGGGGGTTCCACGCACCGGCTTCGGCGTCGGCCGCCCGGTCCTCCACGGCGTCCAGGAGGTGGGCCAGTCGCCCGAACATGCGCCCGGCCTCGGCGAGCGGCTCGGCGTTGTCCGGCCGTCCGGCCAGGATCGCGGTGTGCGCGAAGGCGGCGGCGGTCGCCGTCTCGGTCGGTTCGGTCACGGCGAGCACAGAGGTGCCGAGCCCGGCCAGCGTCTCGATGCCTGCCTGCCGGTCCACGGCGTCGACGAGTACCGCGGTGTCGAACCCGACGGCCGAGCCGCCACGGGCACCCGCCGTACCCCAGCCGGCGGCCACCCGGCGCGCGGCGAGCGCCACCGGCCTGCGGGCCAGCAGCCCGTCCCCGTCGGCGACATGGTCACGGATCTTGGCGGAGGCGAGCACGAGCGAGACGGCGGCGGCGAGCCGGGCGCCCTCACCCTGCGCGACGGACGCGGTTCGCATCCCGCGCAGCGGGCAGGGTCCTGCCGTACGCCGCAGTCCGCTGTCCTTCTCCGCCTGAGCTTCCGTCAGGACGGATATGAGGAGTCCGTCGTAGTTCGTGACGATCCGCGCGAACTGACCATGGTCTCCGCGCAACGAGAGGCACAACCCGCACAAATGCGCCATCCATTGCCCCGTGAGGTTCTCTCCGAGCCGATGACGACAGGGCCTGACGATTCCGAACACGACGCTCCCCCGAGGTTCTTACGACGCATCTGCGACGCTGAACTGCCGCATCGTACCGGCCGCCGTCTCGTTCGCCACGGACGACTCGTTCACCCGTACGCACCCCGCGTCACCCATACGCCGCGAAGAATCATATTTCACTCACAGTCAGCAGCCGTACGTGGCATGCCCCTTGGGGGACACGGGCTCTCGACGTATTCGCTGTGCACCAGTACCGTCACAAACCCCCCGCGCGGCGTCTATCCACTTGGCGCGACGTCCGCATCATGGATGACCATAGGGATGCGGAAGGCAATAGAGACCGCTGTGAGAGGAGGCGTCCATGGGATCGGTACGCAAGGCGAGCGCCTGGCTGGGCCTCGTCGACGACAACGATGACGAGCGTTACTACGACGACGACTACTCCGAAGGGGCCGAGCCCGGGGAGGCCTGGGTCACCGACCCGCGGGTCAAGGTGGCCACGGACGTGGCGGAGGAGAAGGGCCGCCGGATCGGCACGGTCACTCCTGACAGCTTCCGGGACGCCCGCGCCATCGGCGAGCTGTTCCGGGACGGGGTCCCGGTCATCATGAACCTCACGGCCATGGAGCCGGCCGACGCCAAGCGCGTCGTCGACTTCGCGGCGGGGCTCATCTTCGGTCTGCGCGGTTCGATCGACCGGGTGTCCAACCGGGTGTTCCTGCTGACGCCGGCCGACACGGAGATCATCAGCGGCGAGCGCGCGGCTCACCGCGAGGACGGCTTCTACAACCAGAGCTGAGGCAGGGCCGTTCACCGGCCCTGCCCCCTGGTGGGTCAGCGGAAGGCGTCGAGCCCGGTGAGCGCCTTGCCCAGCACGAGCTGGTGCATCTCGACGGTGCCCTCGTAGGTGAGCACCGATTCGAGGTTGGTCGCGTGCCGCATCACGGGGTATTCGAGCGAGATCCCGTTGGCACCGAGAATCGTCCGTGACGTACGGCAGATGTCGATGGCCTCGCGGACGTTGTTCAGCTTTCCGAAGCTGACCTGTTCCGGACGCAGTCGGCCGGCGTCCATCCGCCGCCCCAGATGGTGGGCGAGCAGGATCCCCTTGTGCAGTTCGAGCGCCATGTCGGCGAGTTTGGCCTGGGTGAGCTGGAAGCCCCCGATCGGCCGGCCGAACTGTTCCCGCGTCTTCGCGTAGTCCACGGCGGCCTCGAAACAGGACCGCGCCGCACCCATGGCACCCCACACGATCCCGTACCGGGCGTGCGAGAGACAGCTGAGCGGTCCCTTGAGCCCGACGACCTCCGGCAGCACCGCGTCGGCCGGCAGCCGTACGTCGTCCATCACGAGCTCACTGGTGACGGAGGCCCGCAGCGACAGCTTGTGCTTGATCTCCGGCGCGGAGAACCCGGCGCTGTCGGCCGGCACGACGAATCCGCGGATCCCCTCGTCGGTCTGCGCCCAGACGACGGCGACGCCGGAGACGGATCCGTTGGTGATCCACATCTTCCGCCCGCCCAGCACCCAGTCGGAGCCGTCGCGTTTGGCGTACGTCCGCATGGAGCCGGGGTCGGACCCGTGGTCGGGCTCGGTCAGTCCGAAGCAGCCGATGACCTCGCCGGAGGCCATACGGGGCAGCCACGCCTGCTTCTGCTCCTCGCTCCCGAACCGGTGAATGGCATACATGGCGAGAGACCCCTGCACGGACACCAGGGACCGAATCCCGGAGTCGGCGGCCTCCAGCTCCAGGCAGGCGAGCCCGTACTGGACGGCGGACGCGCCGGCGCACCCGTAGCCCTCCAGCGACATCCCGAGGGCACCGATCTCCCCCAGCTCCCGCGCGAGCTCACGGATCCCCGGCAGCTCGCCCTTCTCGTACCACTCGGCGACATACGGCACGACCCGATCCGCCGCCCACGCCCGCACCGTGTCCCTGACGGCCAGATCCTCGGGCTCCAGGAGATCGTCGATGCCGAGGGGGTCGGCGGGGTCGAACGGGGGCAACTTCGAGGACGCGGACATGCGGGGACCCTCCGGCAACGACTAAAACTAGCGGCGCTAATCAATCACGGCTCGGGCCAGACGCTACGACGCGGCGCCCCGCACGTCCAGTGCGCGCTCAGGGGCCTTGTCAGGCGGAGACGCGGGAATCCGCGACCTCCCTCGGCTTCGGCAACTCCACCGCGGGCTCCTCGCACTGCATGACCCGCGGCAACCGCAGCGCCATCGCCGCCCCGAGCAGCAACAACCCCGCACTGACGAGCAACGTCACATGCAGCCCGTGCACGAACGCGTTCCGCGCCGCGTGCTGAAGGGCCGCCCCCGCCGACCCACCGAGCTGCCCGGCAACCTCGTACGCCTCCCCCAGCGAGTGCGACGCGGCCGTGGAAGCCGACGTCGGCACACCCTGCACAGCCGACAGCCCGGGGGCGTACGCCGCGTTCATCACACTGCCCAGCAACGCGATGCCGATACCAGCGCCCAGCTGGTACGACGTCTCGCCGATCGCCGCCGCCCCACCGGCCTGCTCCGGCGGAGCCTCGCTCAGCATCGACTCGTACGCCCCGAAGAGCGTCGTCTCGAGGCCGAAGCCCAGCAGCACGAACCCGGCCAGCAGCAACCCGGGGTTGTCCTCGCCGCCCATGGCGGTCAGCACGACCACCGCGAGCGCCGTCAGACAGAATCCGGCGCACACCATCCGCCGCGGCCCGAACCGCCGCAGCATCCGCGCCCCCGCGAGCCCGGACGCCATCGCCGCGAAGGTCAGCGGCAGCAGCCGCAGCCCGGTCTCCAGCGGCGACAGACCGAGGACGAGCTGCAGATACTGCGCCGCGATCAGCTCCAGGCCGACCAGCGCGAGCATCGCCAGCACGATGCACCCGACGGACGTACTGAACGCGGGGCGCGCGAACATCTTCAGGTCCACCAGCGGATACATACGCCGCTTCTGCCGCCGCACGAAGAGGACCAGCATCACCGCGCCGGCCACCAGCGGCACCAGGGTGAACAGGCTGGCCACCGGCTCCCCGCCGCCGAGCCGCTTCACGCCGAGAACGACGCCGAACAGACCGGCCGCCGCGAGCAGTGCGCCGATCACGTCCCAGGGGCCCTTGCGGTCGCCCTTCGACTCGGGCAGCAGAAGCCGGCCCACCGGAAGGCTGACCAGCATCAGCGGGATGTTGACGAGGAAGACCGAGCCCCACCAGAAGTGTTCGAGGAGGAAGCCGCCGAGCAGTGGCCCGACCGCCGCGCCGACCGCGGCCACGGCGCTCCAGATGCCGATGGCGAGGGCGCGCTCGCGCCGGTCGGGGAAGACCTGGCGCAGGATCGACAGGGTCGCGGGCATGATCATCGCGCCGCCGACCCCGAGCAGGGCGCGGGCCAGGATCAGCACCTGCGGGTCGTGCGCGAGGGCCGCGAGGCCGGAGGCGAGGCCGAAGAGGCCGTATCCGAGGAGCAGGACGCGTCTGCGGCCGACCCGGTCACCGAGCGTGCCGAAGAGGATCAGCAGCGAGGCGCAGACGAGCGGATAGATGTCGACGATCCAGAGCAGTTCTATCGCGCCGGGGCGAAGATCCTCGGTGACGGCCGGCACAGCCACGTGCAGCACGGTCGCGTCGACGGCGACGAGCAGCAGGCTGACGCACAGGACGACCAGGACGACCCAGCGGTTGGCACCGGCCCCGGCCGCCCGACGGCGCAGCGCAGCGGCAGCCGTGGTCGTCCCGGACATGTACGTACCTCCCAGATGTTCCCTCGCCCTCGGCGGGCACACGGGGTGGGGACTCCCCGCGACTCGGCCGGAGAGGAGCGGTGGTCTCCGGCCCGCGCAACCAGGGCGAGTGACTCGTCAGGGTACGCGAGTCCAGGTCCGGGCCGAGTGGCGGACCTCTCAGACGGCACACGATCGCGTGTGGCGTACGCCACACACGCACCGACTGCGGCCGGTGAGCCCCAGGAGAATTCCACCCGAGGATTCGGTGAACGAATTCATAAGCGGTGAAAAACGAACCAACAGAATGATCAAAGGAATTGAAGGATGCAGCCGCAGATGATTACGGATTCCTTGGAAATAGACCCGCCGCTGAGAGGAATCCCACATCACATCGTCATCACAAAGCCGTGGAATCGACCTTGAACTGCGCTCACTCGCTGTAACGTCGATTGGGTGCGTACCGAACGAAAGCTGACCCGTCTGGACCGGGTCTTCGCCAGGCTGGACCGGGAACCGGAACGTCCGGCCCACATCGATGTGCCGCGGATGACCCGGCACAGGATCGTGCTCTTCTCCGCGACCCTGGCCTTCTACGGGGCCATCGTGTGGGCCGTAGTCATCACCTCGTGGCTCGTCCGGCTCGACTGGCAGGTCATGTTCTTCCGCCCCTACCAGCAGTGGGCGGAGATCCACGCGTTCGTCGACTACTACGTGGTGCTCGGCCAGCGCGGCCCGACCGCCGTGATGGTCGCGGCCTGGCTGGGCTGGCGCTCGTGGCGGCAGCACACCCTGCGTCCGCTGCTCGCGCTCGGCGTCTCGCTGCTGCTGCTGAACGTCACCGTCGGTGCCGCCAAGCTCGGCATGGGCCGGCTCGGCCCGCACTACGCGACCACCATCGGATCGAACGAGATGGGTCTGGGCGGCGATATATTTCCCAGCGGCCACACCGCCAACGCCGTGGTGACCTGGGGAATCCTGGCCTATCTGGCTTCGACCCCGAGAGCTCGCCGCTGGCTGTCGGCCCTGTCGGCGGTGACCTCGCTGGGCGTGGGTCTGTCCACCGTCTACCTCGGTACGCACTGGTTGAGCGACGTACTGCTCGGCTGGGCCGCCGGTCTGCTGATCCTGCTCGCCCTGCCGTGGTTCGAGCCGCTGATCGCCCGCACCGAGACCTGGCTGTTCGCCCTGCGCGACCGCTGGCGGGCCCGCCGGGCCGGCGCCCTGCCCGCGACCGTCCCGGTCCCGGTCGAGGCTCCGGTGCTGCTCAAGTCGCGCCCCACGGCCTGCGACGACGAGGCCGCCGCGCGCGAGGCGTCGTCGCCGGCCCGGTCGCCGCGGGCGCCGGTGTACCTGGCTCCAGGCCCGCACACGGCCCGTGGGGAGCGCACGCCGGTCACCCCGGCCGGCAGCCGCCGCCCGCCGCACACGGACCGCATCGGCCGCGGCGGGGCCCCGGCGGCCCGCCCCCTCACGGGCGGCTGACCCACCCCCCACGGCGCGGTCCGGTACGCACGACCGACCGCACGGCGACGGCCCCGGTTCCTGAGCAGGAACCGGGGCCGTCGCCGTGTGTCAGCCCTTCCAGGCCCGCGTCACCTGGCCGTCCTTCACCTCGAAGTTCAGCCGTCCCACGCGGTACTCCATGGTGATGATCGCCCCCGGCGGCAGCGAACGCACCGTGCTCCAACCTCGTTCGCGGGCGAGCCGCTCGGCCCCGTCGGCGTCGAGTCCGACATACGCATCCGGGTTGTCCTGGGGATCTGCGGGGGGTTTCGGAATGGGTGCCATGCGGCCAACGCTAGGGCCTCGCCGAGGGATCGGGCCAGTGCGGACGGTGAACCTTTGTAGCGGCCATCCGAGGGCACACGTCCCTCCGGGGTCACGCTTTTGTCACAGAATCACGACACGCGTTTCGGTCACTCGGACATCGACGGACCGTCACACGGACGAGGGATTCTCTGGGCCTTCCGCAGGCATTCGATCGTAATTCCCGCGTGTCGCGCGGACCGGTCCGATATCGCAGCGGAAAAGTGCCCGGAGAACTGCCCGCGGACTCCTTTTCCCTCCGATTCCGCGCGGGCCGCGGGAGCCGGTACCACACAGAAAGCACACGGTTCCACCACAGGACCTCCGTACGCCCTCTGTCAGAGCGCTGTCGACGCGAGCATCATGACGTGAGCTCGCGTCGGCGCGTGCGACGCGGGCTTCAGCGGGCCCGGGACGCGACGAGCGAAGGGGCGAGCGAGCGATGGGGACGCAGACCGTACAGGCGACGGCACGACCCATGCGAAGCAGGCAACCGGGCGGCCGTGTGGTCGTCGACTGGCTGACCACCACCGACCACAAGAAGATCGGCCATCTCTACCTGATCACGTCGTTCGTGTTCTTCCTGGCCGGCGGCGCCATGGCCCTGGTGATGCGGGCCGAACTCGCCCGGCCCGGGATGCAGATCGTCAGCAACGAGCAGTTCAACCAGCTGTTCACCATGCACGGCACGATCATGCTGCTGCTGTTCGCGACCCCGACCTTCGCGGGCTTCGCCAACGAGCTGATGCCGCTGCAGATCGGCTCCCCGGACGTCGCCTTCCCCCGGCTGAACATGCTGTCGTACTGGCTGTTCCTGTTCGGCGGCCTGATCGTGATGGGCTCACTGATCGTGCCGGACGGGCCCGCCTCCTACGGCTGGTTCGCCTACGCGCCCCTCAACAGCCTGGAGCGCTCCCCCGGTATCGGCCCCGACCTGTGGATCATGGGCCTGGCGCTGGCCGGCTTCGGCACGATCCTCGGCGCGGTCAACTTCATCACCACCATCATCGGGATGCGCGCCCCCGGCATGACGATGTTCCGGATGCCGATCTTCGTGTGGAACACCCTGTTCACGTCGATCCTGATCCTGATGGCCTTCCCGGTCCTGGCGGCGGCCCTGCTCGTGCTGGAGGCCGACCGCCGGTTCGGCTCGATGGTGTTCGAGGCGGCCAACGGCGGGGCGCTGCTGTGGCAGCACCTGTTCTGGTTCTTCGGGCATCCCGAGGTCTACATCATCGCGCTGCCGTTCTTCGGCATCATCACGGAGATCATCCCGGTCTTCAGCCGCAAGCCGATCTTCGGCTATCTGACGCTGGTCGGTGCGACGATGGCGATCACCGGTCTGTCGATCGTGGTGTGGGCGCACCACATGTTCGTCACCGGCGCGGTGCTGCTGCCGTACTTCTCCTTCATGAGCTTCCTGATCGCCGTACCGACGGGCGTGAAGTTCTTCAACTGGTCCGGGACCATGATCAAGGGCTCGCTGTCCTTCGAGACACCGATGCTGTGGGCGACGGGCTTCCTGGTGACGTTCCTCTTCGGCGGTCTGACCGGGGTGATCCTGGCGTCGCCGCCGATGGACTTCCACGTCTCCGACTCGTACTTCGTGGTCGCGCACTTCCACTACGTCGTCTTCGGCACGGTCGTCTTCGCGATCTTCGCCGGGTTCCACTTCTGGTGGCCGAAGTTCACCGGCAAGATGCTCGACGAGCGGCTCGGCAAGATGCACTTCTGGACGCTGTTCGTCGGTTTCCACACCACGTTCCTGGTGCAGCACTGGCTGGGCGCGGAGGGCATGCCGCGCCGGTACGCGGACTATCTCGCGGCCGACGGCTTCACCACGCTGAACACCATCTCCACGATCGGCGCGTTCCTGCTGGGCCTGTCGACGCTGCCGTTCCTCTACAACGTCTGGAGGACCGCCAAGTACGGCAGGAAGGTCGAGGTCGACGACCCCTGGGGCTACGGCCGCTCCCTGGAGTGGGCGACCTCCTGCCCGCCCCCGCGGCACAACTTCACGACGCTGCCGAAGGTGCGCTCGGAGTCCCCGGCGTTCGATCTGCACCACCCGGACCATGCCCTGGAGGCTCCGCAGCCCGAGCCAAAGAGCGAGCAAGCCGGCCCTGAGCCGTCCTGATCGCCTCGACCAGCTCGACCGGCTCCACGACCTCGAACTCGAAGCCCATCAGCATCACGTGGATCACCATCACGTCGATGCTCCCGGCGCCGGTGCGCAGCAGGCAGCTGCCGGGCCCCTCCGCCTCCAGCTGCCCTGCCGTGGGCGAGACGCTCTCGGCCGCCTCCTCCAGGGGCACCAGCAGCCGGATCACGGCCTGTGAGGCGTACGCGCGCGTGGAGACGCCCCGGGAGACGTACGCGGCGAGGTCCTCGGCGGGTGGAGTGCGCGGGGCGAAGCGCGGGCCGTGCGGCGGCTTCGGGGTGACGCGGTCGACTCGGAACGTACGCCAGTCCTCGCGGTCGAGGTCCCAGGCGACCAGGTACCAGCGGCGCTCGCTGCACACCAGGCGGTGCGGTTCGACGCTGCGGCGGGTGGATGCGCCCTCATGGTCGCGGTACTCGAACCTGAGTCGCTCCGAGTCCCGGCACAGGTGGGCGAGCTCGGTGAGGACGGTGGGGTCCACGGCGGAGGGCTGGGGGCCGCGCAGCATCGGCACGGTGAAGGCGTGCAGGGCGCCGACGCGGCGGCGCAGCCGGTTCGGCAGGACCTGCTCCAGCTTGGCGAGGGCCCGTACGGACGTCTCGCCGATGCCCTCGATGCCCTGGCCGGCGGCGGTGCGCAGGCCGACGGCGACGGCGACCGCCTCGTCGTCGTCCAGCAGCAGGGGCGGCAGCTCGGCGCCGGCGCCCAGTTGGTAGCCGCCTCCGGTGCCGGGGCTGGCGTTGACGGGGTAGCCCAGTTCGCGCAGCCGCTCGATGTCGCGGCGGACGGTGCGCGGGGTGACGCCGAGGCGGTCGGCGAGTTCGGCGCCGGACCAGTCGCGATGGGCCTGGAGGAGGGAGAGCAGCCGCAGGAGTCTTGCGGAGGTGTCCAGCATGCGGCGCCTAAGAGATCGGGGGTACGGGTCCAGGGGCGAGTGCGGATCCATTGTGGCCGGTCGCTCGGTTCCCCGCGCCCCGCATGGGCGCTGCCCCTAACCGGCATTCGACGCTGAGGTTGCCGCCGCGGGTCTCGTAGGGGACCCGGGAGGCATGCGGGTGGACTTCCATGTCGCCCGAGGCCACCCGGTGGTCCGACTCCTCGTCCCTCACGCTGGCGTACGCGTCCCAGTGACCCTCCAGCAGGGACACGCTGCTGGGCAGCGCTGCCCGCAGGCGGCCCTTCGTCGCCGGAGCGAGGGGCAGGGTGACCTCCTCGGGGCCCTCACGGTGGCGCAGGACGAGATGGGCCGTGTCGGCCGCCCCGGTCGCGCTGACGTCGAAGGTCAGCCCGCCGGCCGAGTCCGCTATGCAGTCGGCGCGCAGGGGTACGGCGTGCGACACGGGGGTCATGCGCTGGGGTTCCTCCTCGGTGTCTCTCCGCTTCGTGGGTTGGACCGGCGAACCGGCTGTTCGGTTGCCCCGTCAGGGCCGGTACGGCAGCTGCGGGACCTCGAAGCACGTGTCGTTCATGTCTCCCTGGGACACCCAGCCCCTGCCGTCCGCCCAGCGCGCCACCGACAGACAGGTCCGGCGGCTCTTCGGCGGCTCGGGCAGCCGCTCGAACCGGACCGGGATCAGCAGTCCGCCGGCGGTGTAGCCCTGGCTGTGGTTCATGTGGTCGTCGACGCACGCGCGCGTGACGGCCTTCGGGGCGCACGCCTTCGCCGCGTCCGTGAACCACTCGGCCGCCGCCCAGCCCTCCAGCTGCCACTGGGAGTGGCTGTCCAGGCCCTCGGTGGCGTCCCGGAACTCGCGTACGGCGTCCTGGTCGGTGTCCTCGAAGTTGCGGGACGACCCGGTCGCCCACAGGGCGTTGCGGCAGCGCGGTGCGTCCTTGTAGTCCTCGGCGACGGTGGACGTCCAGTTCTGTACGTTCGTCACCTTGGCGGTGACATCGGCGCCGACGTCGTCCATCGCCTCGCACAGCCGGGCGTTGCCGTGGGTGTCGATGGCGTCGAAGACGAGGTCGGCGCCCTGCTCCTTCAGGTCGGCCGCCGCCGCGCGGAAGTTGGGCAGCGCGAAGTCGACCTGTTCGGTGACGACCTTGTAGCCCTCGGCCTTCAGTCCCCGTTCGACGAGCCGGGCGTAGGCGGCCGACGCGGGCTGGTTGTAGGAGACGACGGCGGCCGTCCGGGCGCCGTGCTCGCGTTTGAAGTAGCGGTAGACCTCTGTTCCGCCGTACTGCTCGCCGTCCCAGCCGGTGGTGCCGTCACGGGGGGCGAGGCTGCCGTAGATGCCGTACAGGTGCGGCCAGGTGTCGTAGGCGGCCCCGATGGGCTGGCCGCCGATGTCGGGCACGCGTGCGCGTGAGACGCGCGAGGCGCCCGCGTAGTCCAGTGCGGTGGTGGCGACCAGGGCGACGACCCTGTCCTCGTCGATCAGCCGGTGCACGCACTCGTTGTTGCCGATGCCGCTGCCGCCGTCGTCGCACAGGCGCACCTCGACGCGGCGGCCGTCGATGCCGCCGCGCGCGTTGAGGCGGTCGAAGTACGCCTTGGCGCCGTCGCGCGGGCCGGTGAAGGCGTTGCCGCCGACGGGGCTGGTGGCGCTGGTGAGGACGCCGACGCGGATCGGGGTGCGGTCCCGGGCCGGCTCCGAGGGGCTGCCCCGGTCCCGGTGTTCGAAGTCGCTCTCGGGCAACCGGCTGCCGCACGCCGTACCCAGTGTCAGCAGCAGCACGGCGATCGCCGCCTCAGCACCCCGGGATCGGTGACCCATTGCCGCTCAACTGGACCAGCGCGCACAGGGTCTTGGCGGACACCTTCCAGGTGCCGTCCTGCTCGACCGCGGTTCCGGAGGCGTTCGGCAGGGCGGTGGCGCCCTTGAGGGTCAGGTCGTAGGTCACGTCCGCCTCGGTGGGCGAGGTGAACTCGATCTCGGAGACCTGCGCCTCGACCTGTCCGCCGCGCTCGTCGCCGCTGAACGCCTGGAGGACCGGCGCCATCTGCGCGCCGTTCTCCAGGACGGTCTGCTTGTCCTTCAGGGAGGTCTCGGGGTCGAAGAACTTCTGCCAGTTCTGCTTGATCTCGGTCTCGGCCGCCCCCGCGTCGGCGGGCGCCGTCGCGGCCGGCGACTGCTGGGTCTGCTCCACGGTCGGAGTCGGCGGTGTCTCGCTGCCGCCGCCCTCGTCGTCGCTGCACGCGGCGAGGGCCGGGCCGAGGGAGAGGAGCAGGGCGGCCGCCAGTGCCGTCCCCCGCCGCCTGCGTGTTTCGTGTCGCCTGAGGTCGCTCCCGAGAACCATCTGGCTCACCACCGGGTGTCGATCCGGGCCGTGTGCGCCCGGTGCTTTCAGGGTCAGCTTGCAGGAGGCATAGTGCAAGCCATTGGCTGACATGGACAGGCACATGCGCAGAAACCCCGTGTGCGTGCACACAAACCCGACGTGTGGGAGCCAGCGATGCGGACAGCCCGACTGCGGACCGTGCACCCCGTCCTGTGGGCCGGCTGGGCCGCGCTCGCGGCCGGCGCGGTGCTGTGCGTCATCGGCTGGTACGGCGTCTCCGGCGAGCGGTTCGCCGAGCGTCAGCTGCCGTACCTGGCGTCCTGCACGGTGCCCGGCGCCGCGCTGATCGTCGCCGGGGCGGTCCTGCTGACCCATGGCCGGGGCGCCCTCGCCGCCGCGCGCGTGGAGGAGCTGTACGGCCTTCTGGTGGCCGCGGAGCCCGCCGACGCCGAGGAGTCCGGGCAGTCCGCCGCGGCGCCTCTGGCGGTCAGCGGGGACCTGCTGATGGTGCCCGGCGGCACGCTCTGGCACCGGGCGGACTGCCCGCTGGTCGCCGGGAAGGCAGAGGCCGTCCCCGTCGATGCCAAGCTGGTGAGGAGCGGCGAACTGGGCCCGTGCCCGATCTGTGAGCCCGCCGAAGCGGATGACTGATGTCCTCGCTGACGTACGACCTCACGCTGGCCGGTCTCTCGGTCGGCAGCGCCGCCGCGCTCACCGGGATCGGCCTGGTCGTGACGTACCGCTCGACGGGCGTGCTGAACTTCGCGCACGGGGCGATCGCGATGGTGTGCGCGTATGTGCTGCGCCAGTGCGTGGTGGAGTGGGGCTGGCCGCTGTGGGCGGGCGCGACGGTGACGCTGCTGGTCCTGGCGCCCGGCATCGGGATGCTGCTGGAACGGTTCGTCTTCAGGCCGCTGTCCGTCCTGGGCAGTGACCCGGCGCAGACCCTGGTCGCGTCCATCGGAGTGTTCGTGCTGCTCGTGGGCGGCGCGGCGCTGCTGTGGGGGCAGGGCGCACGGGCCGACGCGCCGGAGCTGGTGTCGGCGGATCCCTGGGGCCAGCTCGCGGTGGCCCTGCTGCTGGCGGCCGCGGTCGGCGCGGTGATCCGCTGGACCCGTTTCGGCCGGGAGCTGCGGGCCGTGGTCGACGACCGCCGGCTGGCCGTCCTCGGGGGCATCGACGCCGACCGGGTCGCGGCGGCGGGCTGGGCGTTCGGCTCGTTCACGGCGGGCCTGACGGGCGTCCTGCTCGCCCCGTACGTGCGCCTGGACCCGTACGGCATGCCGCTGCTGGTGATGGAGGTCGTCGCGGTCGCGGTGGCCGCCAGGATGCGCAGTCTGCCGGTCGCGGTGGTGACGGCGCTGGCGATCGGTGTCGCGCAGAGCCAGCTGACCCGGCTGCATCCGTCGGGCTGGGGCGCGCCGCTGCTCCAGGCGGTGGGCACGAACCTCTTCGTGGTGGCCCTGCTGATCGCGGCCCTGGTCATGCCGGGCGTGGGCACCCGCGACGCGCTCCCGCGCACGGCCACCGCGCGCGTGCCGACCCCTCCGGGCGCCTGGATCGTGGCGATCGTCCTCTTCCTGCTCCCGCTCGGCTTCGCGGGCTCGGACCTGCACACGTCGGTGCAGGTGCCGGCGCTGGGCGTGGTGCTGCTGTCCCTGGTCGTCGTCACCGGCCGCGGCGGCCAGATCTCGCTCGGGCAGGCGGCCTACGCGGGCCTGGGCGCCCTGTTCACGGCCCTGCTGGCGGCCGGCCGCTTCCCTGGCCTGCCCCGCCTGCCGGAACTCGCCGCACTGGCCCTGGCGGTCGTCCTGGTGGCCCCGCTGGGCCTGCTGACCGGCTGGCCGGCGATCAGCCGCCGCGGCCTGGCGCTGGCCCTGGCCACCTTCGCGGTCGGCGTCGGTGTGAGCCGCTTCGTCTTCGCCCAGCCCTACGCGATCGCCGGCCTGTCCCTCGGCCGCCCGGCGGGCTTCGAGAGCGACCGCGCGTACTACGTCCTGGAACTCGCCCTCCTCGCGGTGGCCCTGCTGGCGACCTGGCTGCTGCGCCGGGGCCGCACGGGCCGGGCGCTGGCGGCGATGCGGGACCACGAGTCCGGGGCGTCGGCGGCGGGCGTCCAGGTGCCCTCCCTCAAGCTCGCGGCCTTCGTCTCCGGCGCCGCCCTGGCCGCCCTCGGCGGCGGCATGCTCGGCATGGGCCTGCGCGCCTTCGACCCCGCCGCCTACGACCCGGTCCGCGGCCTGCTCTGGTTCGCCGCGGTGGTGGTCCTGGGCGCCGACAGCACCCTGGGCGCCCTGGCCGCCGCGGCCCTCCTGGTCGGCCTGGACGCGGGCGCCCGCGGCGGCGTGGCGGCAGCGCTCATCGGCGTACTGGCGGTACTGGTGGGCCGCTTCCCCGGCGGCCCGTACGAGGCCCTTCGCACCGCCACGGCCCGCCTGCGCCGCCGTCCCCGCCTCACCGCGCAGGGCACACGTGTGCGGCATCTGCTGCGCCCACGGCCCCCGGAACCGGCCCCGAGCCCGACCCTGACAGGCCTGACCGCGTCGGGCGCCGGGGCGGCACCAGCCCGGCAGGAGCGGGCGGCAGCGCGCGAGAGACAGCGGCCCGCGACCGGCCCCGAGGAAGCAGCGCGCGAAGGGCGATGGACGGCGACCGGCCCGGAGGAAGCAGCGCGCGAAGGGCGACGCACGGCGACCGGCCCCGAGGAAGCAGCGCGCGAAGGGCGACGCACGGCGACCGGCCCGGAGGAACGGACAGCGGCCGAACCACTGCGACGGCCGAGGGCCCGCCGCCCCGCCGAGGCCGCTCAGCCCCCGCAGGGGCCACCCGCCCCCGCCCTCACCATCCTCAGCCTCCAGGCCCGCTACGACGGTTTCACCGCCCTCCAGGACATCACCCTCACCGTCCCGGCCGCCCACGTCACCGCCGTCGTCGGCCCCAACGGCGCGGGAAAGTCCACCCTGTTCCACTGCCTGGCCGGCACCCACCGCCCCGCGCACGGCCAAGTGCGCCTCGGCACCCGCGACATCACCCGCCTGCCCGCCCACGCCCGCACCCGCCTCGGCGTCGCCCGCACCTTCCAGCAACTGGCCGTCTTCCCCTCACTGACGGTCGCCGAGAACGTTCGCGTGGGCGCCGAACAGGGCAGGCTCCAGGACCCGTCGGCCGTGGAGAGGTCCCTCAGGCTCCTCGGCCTGGACGGCCCCGTACGCTCCCTGCCCGCCGCGGGTCTGCCCACCGGCACCCTCAGACGCGTCGAGTTGGCCCGCGCCCTCGCCGGCGCCCCCCGCGTCCTGCTGCTCGACGAACCCGCCGCCGGCCTGGACACGGCGGAAGTCACCGCGCTCGCCCGCGTTCTGAAGGCCCTCGCCGCGGACGGCATGGCCCTGCTGGTCGTCGAACACGACCTCGACCTGGTCGCCGACCTCGCCGACACCGTGCACGTCATGACGGCGGGCCGCATCGTCGCCTCCGGCCCACCCGACCGCGTACTCGACGTACCCGACACGGCAGGCACCCGGGAGGCCCCCGCATGACGACCGTCTCGCTGCGTCACGCGCGCGTGCGCTACGGCCCCTTGGAGGCCCTGCACGGCGTCACGGTCGCCGCCGCGGGCCCCGGCCTCACCGTCCTGCTGGGCCGGAACGGATCGGGCCGTACGACAGCGTTGCGCGCACTGGCCGGAACGGTACGGCTGTCCGCGGGCGCCGTGGTGTGGGACGGCGTCGACGTGACCCGGATGCCCGCCCACGAGCGGGCCCGCCGCGGACTGTGCCTGGTCCCGGAGCGGCAGGCGGTCTTCGGCTCCCTCACCGTGCGCGAGAACCTCGAACTGGCGTCCCGGTCGTACGACATCGCCCTGGACGCCTACCCGCCGCTGGAACCCCTCCTCGCGCGCCGCGCGGGCACGCTGTCCGGCGGCGAGCAGCGCATGCTGGCGCTCTCCCGGGCCCTGCTGGCACGCGCGCGTGTCGTCCTCGTGGACGAGCCGGCGCAGGGCATGTCGCCCCCGGTCGCCGCCCGTACGTACGCGTTGCTGAGCGGCCTCGACGCGTGCGTGGTCGTCGCGGAGCAACGACTGCCGCCCGGCCTGCGGGGCCGGGCGGCAGTCGTTCACGAACTGCGGCGGGGCGCTGTCGTGTTCAGCGGAGAGACGGGCGAGTACGAGCGCCGGGCAGCGCGGCGTTCAGCCTCGCGCCCCTCGGCATGACCAGCAGGCCGGGCGCGAGGCGGTTCCTGGTGACGTCGACCTGGGGCTTCTCCAGCTTCATACGGCCTTTGAGCCCGTACCGTCTGGAGCAGTGCGGCCAGGCCCCCCAGCCCTGCACGGCCACGACCTTGCGGGCGATGTCGATCTGCTCCTTGCGGCTGGCGAGGTCCGCGCGCGGGGCGTACTTCAGCCCGCCGAAGCCGGCCCAGGTCCGCTGCGAGAACTGAAGCCCGCCGTAGTGGCCGTTGCCGGTGTTGATGTGCCAATCCCCGCCGCTCTCGCACTTGGCGACACAGCCCCAGGGCCAATGACTCTTGGCACAGGCCAGGGACGCGGGTTTGGGAGGGGGACCGGAGGCCGGTAGCGGAGACGCCACCTGGGGCGCGTACGTGGCGTGCGACGTGCCCGGGCCGACGGCGGTCAACAGGGCGGTGGCCAGGGCGATCGTAAGCGGTGCGTATTTCATATCAGCACGCTAGGCAGCTTATTGCCGACGACCGGTGCGGCGCGTCCGACGACCGCGAGCGCCCCACCCGGTCGGCGGACCGGGCGGGGCCTTGAGCGCGCTGCTCAGAGTTCGAGACGCTGCCCCGGCATGATCAGGTGGGGATCTACGCCGATGACGGACCGGTTGGCGGCGTAGAGCTGCCGCCAGGTGGTCCCGTGCCGGGCGGCGATGCCGCTCAGCGTGTCGCCCGCACGGACGGTGTAGTCGCCGCGGGACGAGTCACGGGTCGTGTTCCCCGAGGAGCGCTCCGGCGCCCGTGACGGAGCGGCGGGCGCCGACTTGGCGGTCGACGGGGCCGCCTTGCCCGCGGAGGACGTCGAACCGCCCGCGGAGGCCGCGGGTGCGCTCCCGTACGCGCCGGCCCGGGCCGAACAGGTCGGCCAGGCGCCCCACCCCTGGGCGCGCTGGACCTTGGTGGCCACGGCGATCTGCTGGGCCCTGGTGGCCCCGTCCGCCGTCGGCGCGTAGGCCGTACCGCCGTACGCGCGCCAGGTGGAGGCGGAGAACTGAAGTCCGCCGTAGTAGCCGTTGCCGGTGTTGATGTGCCAGTTGCCGCCGCTCTCGCACTGTGCGATGCGGTCCCACACTCCGCTGTCCGCCGCTGCGGCGTTGCCGGTCGCGGCCAGCAGTCCGAGCGGGGCGAGCAGTGCCGCCCCGGCCAGGACCGCCGTCGTACGTGTCCGGCTTCCGTTCGAAGCCTTCGGCGCCTTCCGAGCGTTGCTGTGAGTGTTATCGGCACATTCGGACATGTAGGTCCCTCTCGAAGGACCCGGGCTCCCCCAGGACAAAACGCCATCCGCCACGCCATGGGGCGTGTGGATCGCGCTCGCCCCGTCCGCCGCAAGGTCGTGCGGTGAAGCCTGTCGGTGCGTTCGGCGGACGTACCCGAGCGGTGCTCGCTGCACACGGCGGAGGAATGTAGGGACATCGACCGGCCGGGATCAACCAACTCCTCGTCGGTCCAGGCCAGTTCGCAGTTACCTCCGGTATCGGCGATTTTCGGCCACCCACTTCATTCCCTGATTTCCGGATTTGTCGACCAGCGACCCCGACGATCTGTGATACACCCCACGCAACCAACTTCCTTGCATTTCCAAGGACTTGACGGTGAGTGGGCAATTCCGCACGCAAGGTGACCCTGCGCGTCGGATGGTTCGATTCCGTTCGCTGTCGTGCGTGACTCCCGCCACAGATCGCCCGTTGTCTTCTTCATGAGCCCGGGACCCGCCCGGTTCACGGACCGGGAGCCACCCGGCCCCGCCACGCACCACATCCCGAGGAGCCACCCGTGCCGCGCATGCTCGATGTCAGCGACGAGGTACGTGCCGAGATCGGCGACGAGGAAGCCGACCGGCTGCTCGCCGGGGAGAACGCCCCCGGCAGTTACGACTGCACGTCCTGCCGCACCCCGGGCGACTCCGGACAGGAGCGCACCAGCACCGTCCTGTTCATCGGCGACGAGACCGCCGTCCTCGCCTTCGCCCACGCCACCTGCCTGCCGTCACAGGTCGTCCAGGTCACCGAGGAGCAACTGCAGGGCGCCGTGAAGTCCATCACCGGAGACCGGGTCGCCCCGGAGCCGGACGCGATCGTGCCGGAGCAGGCCGTGCTCGGCGTGACCAGCGGACTGGTGCTGATCGCCGGGGAACTGCACCCCGCGCTCGTCGTCGAGCCGACCGGGCCCATCGTGCGCCCCGGGGCCGTCGGCGCCGGGGACGACTTCCTGCCGCTGCTCATCGAACAGGGGTTCATGCCGGCGACCGAGCTGTCCGATGTGCCGCCGGTGCTGCACGGGTGGTCGGTGTTGCTGGCCATGGGGCAGCTGCACGCGGTGCTCCAGCCGGGCACGAACGGCGGGCAGCCGGTCGCGTGGTGGCAGGCGCATCAGCCGCTGCTGGTGACGGACGGGTGGCGGGCCGCCGCGAACAAGCACCAGCAGGTGCTGATGTTCGCCGCGCCGGTGGGATCCATCGGGCGTCAGCCCCGCGAGGACCTGCTGCGGGACGCGCTGGACAAGGCTGCGGCGAACGGGAAGCTGGTCGCGGCGGCGCTGCCGCTTGCCGGCACGTGAGAAGCGCCTGTTCAGCGGGGACTGCGCGAAGGCCGGCGGCTGCGGGTCACCGGTGGCTTGGCACGCAGTTCCCCGCGCCCCTTCAGGACGCGGCCCGGCCGCATCTCTTCCGGAGCCGGGTCGTTTGGACATACGTGCATGCATACGACGTTCCCCGCCATCAGGGCGGCCCATCGCCCACGCCTATCTACGACGCGCTCTACGCCGAGTACGTCAAGTCCTTCCGTTCGCTGCCGGGTGATCGCAGTGGTGAGGAGGACCTGGGGTTCATCGCCTTCGGGAACATCCAGCGCGGTACGGGCCCGTACGGCGGGCATCGCCCGGGGTCGTTCAGCAGCTCGTACAGCGCCTACAGCGCGGGGGCGCACAGCGCCCGCCACGGCAGCGGTCAGCAGCCTCAGTGGCAGCGGGTAGGGCACATCGGCCAGCAGGGCTCGGGCTCGGGGATGCACCATGTCCCGGCCGCGCTGCCGCCGGCGCGCCGAGGCTGAACACATGCGAAGGGCGGCCCATTGCGGGCCGCCCTTCAGCCATGTCCGTTACTTCTACTTCTTCTTGCCGCGCTTCTCGCGGACCCGCACCGAGATGTGGATCGGCGTCCCCTCGAAGCCGAACTCCTCGCGCAGCCGGCGCTCGATGAAGCGGCGGTAGCCCGCCTCGATGAAGCCGGAGGCGAAGAGCACGAACCGCGGGGGCTTGGTGCCCGCCTGGGTGCCGAACAGGATGCGGGGCTGCTTGCCGCCGCGGATCGGGTGCGGGTGGGCGGCGACCAGCTCACCGAGGAAGGCGTTCAGCCGACCGGTCGGGACCCGGGTCTCCCAGCCCGCGAGAGCCGTCTCGATCGCCGGGACCAGCTTCTCCATGTGCCGTCCGGTGCGCGCCGAGACGTTCACCCGGGGCGCCCAGACGACCTGGCCGAGCTCCGTCTCGATCTCCCGCTCCAGGTAGTAGCGGCGCTCCTCGTCGAGGGTGTCCCACTTGTTGTAGGCGATGACGATCGCCCGGCCCGCCTCGACGGCCATGGTGACGATGCGCTGGTCCTGGACCGAGATGGACTCGGAGCCGTCGATCAGGATGACCGCGACCTCGGCCTTCTCGACGGCGGCCGCGGTGCGCAGCGAGGCGTAGTAGTCGGCGCCCTGCTGGAGGTGGACGCGCTTGCGGATGCCCGCCGTGTCGACGAACTTCCAGGTGACACCGCCGAGTTCGATGAGCTCGTCGACCGGGTCACGGGTGGTGCCGGCCAGTTCGTTGACGACGACGCGCTCCTCGCCCGCCACCTTGTTCAGCAGCGAGGACTTGCCGACGTTCGGGCGGCCGATCAGGGCGATGCGGCGCGGGCCGCCGATACCGGCTCCGCCGAAGGCCTCGCGCGGCGCCTCCGGCAGCGCCTCCAGGACGGCGTCCAGCATGTCGCCGGTGCCACGGCCGTGCAGCGCCGAGACCGGATGCGGCTCGCCGAGGCCGAGGGACCACAGGTAGGAGGCGTCGGCCTCACCGCTGGGGCCGTCGACCTTGTTGGCGCACAGCACCACGGGCTTGCCGGCCTTGCGCAGCAGTCGTACGACCGCCTCGTCGGTGTCGGTGGCGCCCACCTTGGCGTCGACGACGAACACGACGGCGTCGGCGGCCTCGATCGCGAACTCGGCCTGCGCCGCCACGGAGGCGTCGATGCCGAAGACGTCCTGCTCCCAGCCGCCGGTGTCGACGACCTTGAAGCGGCGGCCCGCCCACTCGGCCTCGTAGGTCACGCGGTCGCGGGTGACGCCCGGCTTGTCCTCGACGACGGCCTCGCGGCGGCCGATGATGCGGTTGACGAGGGTCGACTTGCCGACGTTCGGCCGTCCGACGACGGCGAGGACGGGCAGCGGGCCGTGGCCGGCCGCCTCGATGGCGCCCTCGACGTCCTCGACGTCGAAGCCCTCTTCCGCGGCGAGCTCCATGAACTCCGCGTACTCGGCGTCGCCAAGCGCTCCGTGGTCGTGCTCCTCGCCCGAGCCCTCGGAGTGGATGTGGTCGTTCATGAAGTCCGTACCTCGTCGTTCATCGTGGTGATCGGTGGAACGCCCGGTTTCGCCCGGCTGATCCACTACTCAGTGTCGCCTAGCGGCCGGTCAGCCGCCTGGCGTTTTCCAGGTGCTCGGTGAGCTCCTTCTGGATGCGCTCGGTCGCCTCGTCCAGCGCCCTGCGGGTGCGCCGCCCGCTGCCGTCCCCCGCCTCGAAGGGCTCGCCGAAGACGACGTCGACCCGGTGCCGCAGCGGAGGCAGCCCCTTGACCAACCGTCCGCGCCTCTCGGAGCTTCCCAGAACCGCGACCGGGACGATCGGGGCGTCGCCGCGCACGGCGAAGTAGGCGAGTCCGGAGCGCAGCGAGGCGAAGTCGCCCTCACCCCGGGTGCCCTCGGGAAATATGCCGAGGACGCCGCCGTTCCGCAGGACGTCGAGGGCCTGCGTGATGGCCGTGCGGTCGGCGGCGTGCCGGTCCACCTTCAGCTGGCCGATGCCGGTCAGGAAGGGGTCGAGCGGGCCGACGAACGCTTCCTTCTTGATCAGGAAGTGCACGGGGCGGGGCGCCACGCCCATCACCATCGGCCCGTCGATGTTGTGGCTGTGGTTCACCGCGAGGATCACCGGACCGGTCGCGGGCACCTTCCAGGCGCCCAGGACCCGCGGCCGCCACAGCCCGAACATCAGGCCGACGCCGATGCGCCGGCCGACGTCGGCACCCCGCTCGGAAGGCAGCCGGGGCGGGGCACAGCGCCTCATTGAGGGGTGGTGGTCGGGTGACGGGCGGGCGCTCACTTCGCGGCTCGCTTCTCCTCGACGAGCGTGACGACGCACTCGATGACCTGCTGCAGCGTGAGCGCGGTGGTGTCCACCTCGACCGCGTCGCCCGCCTTGGCGAGCGGCGAGGTCTTGCGGCTGGAGTCGGCCGCGTCACGCTTGATCAGGGCCTCGCGGGTGGCGTTGACGTCGGCGCCCTTGAGCTCACCGCTGCGGCGGGCGGCACGGGCCTCCGGGGAGGCGGTGAGGAAGATCTTCAGGTCCGCGTCGGGCAGCACGGTCGTACCGATGTCGCGGCCCTCGACGACGATGCCGTACTCGGCGGAGGTCGCCAGCGAGCGCTGGAGCTCGGTGATCCGGGCCCGGACCTCGGGCACCGCGCTGACCGCGCTGACCTTGGAGGTGACCTCCTGGGTGCGGATCGGACCGGCCACGTCGGTGCCGTCGACGTTGATCGTGGGGTTGGCCGGGTCGGTGCCGGAGATGATCTCGGGCTTGCCGGCGACGGCCGCGATCGCGGTCGGGTCCTCGATGTCGATGCCGTTGGTCACCATCCACCAGGTGATGGCCCGGTACTGGGCGCCGGTGTCGAGGTAGCTCAGCCCGAGCTGCGCGGCGACGGCCTTCGACGTGCTCGACTTGCCCGTGCCGGAGGGGCCGTCGATGGCGACAATCACGGGCTTGGCGGCACCGTTTTCCACGGGGGGACACCTTCCTGGTGCGGTGTGGCGGGAGTGCGGGGACGCGAAGGCGCCCCGCACAAGGTTACTGGGTTCCCGTCACTCGTCCGGCCGCGCCTGCTCGGCGGCCTACTGCCGGATCGCCCAGCCCCGCTCCCGCAGCGCGGCGCTGAGCACCGTCGCCGCCTTCGGCTCCACCATCAGCTGCACCAGGCCGGCCTGCTGCCCGGTCGCGTGCTCGATCCGCACGTCCTCGATGTTGACCCCGGCCCGGCCGGCGTCCGCGAAGATCCGCGCCAGCTGTCCCGGCTGGTCGTCGATGAGCACGGCGACGACCTCGTAGACCCGCGGAGCGGCCCCGTGCTTGCCGGGAACCCGCACCTGTCCCGCGTTCCCGCGGCGCAGCACGTCCTCGATCCCGGCGGTGCCCTCGGTCCGCTTGTCCTCGTCGGACGACTGGAGCGCGCGCAGCGCCCGCACCGTCTCCTCCAGGTCGGCGGCGACGTCGGTGAGCAGGTCGGCGACCGGTCCGGGGTTCGCGGAGAGAATGTCGATCCACATCCGGGGGTCGGACGCCGCGATCCGGGTCACGTCCCGGATGCCCTGGCCGCACAGCCGTACGGCCGTCTCCTCGGCGCTCTCCAGGCGGGCGGCGACCATGCTGGACATCAGATGGGGCATGTGGGACACCAGGGCGACCGCGCGGTCGTGGGCGTCGGAGTCCATCACCACCGGCACCGCGCGGCAGTGCGAGACCAGCTCCAGGGCGAGGTTCAGCACCTCGGTGTCGGTGTCGCGGGTCGGCGTCAGCACCCAGGGCCGGCCCTCGAAGAGGTCGCCGGTCGCGGCCAGCGGGCCGGACTTCTCGCGGCCGGACATGGGGTGCGTGCCGATGTACGACGACAGGTCGAGCCCGAGCGCCTCCAGCTCGCGGCGCGGACCGCCCTTGACGCTGGCCACGTCGAGGTAGCCGCGCGCCACGCCCCGGCGCATGGCGTCGGCGAGCACCCCCGCCACGTGCGCGGGCGGGGCGGCGACGATCGCGAGGTCGACGGGCCCGTCGGGGGCCTCGTCCGTGCCGGCGCCGAGCGCGGCGGCGGTGCGGGCCTGCTCGTGGTCGTGGTCGGCGAGGTGGACGACGACACCGCGGGCGGCGAGCGCCAGCGCGGCGGACGTACCGATGAGGCCGGTGCCGATGACGAGTGCGGTTCTCACTGGGCGATGTCCTTGCGCAGGGCGGCCGCGGCGCCGAGGTAGACGTGTGCGATGTCGGCGCGGGGCCGGTCGGACTCGATGTGCGCGAGGACGCGTACGACCCGGGGCATGGCGCCCTCGATGTCCAGTTCCCGGGCGCAGATCAGCGGTACGTCGGCGAAGCCGGGGCCGAGCTTGCGGGCGGCGGCCGCCGGGAAGTCGCTGTGCAGGTCGGGCGTGGCCGTGAACCAGATGCTGATCAGGTCGTCCGCGGCGAGGTCGTTCCGCTCCAGGATCGCGGTGAGCAGGGCCCCCACCTGCTCGTCCATGTGGCCGGCGTCGTCCCGCTCCAGCTGGACGGCCCCCCGGACCGCTCGTACCGCCACGGCGCTGCTCCTTGCTGAGTCATGGATCGGCTCTTCGGAAGTCCAGCCTAGTCAGCCCGCGTACGGCTCACGCCTCTCGCCCGCCCGCTGAGACGACCGGCCCCGCCGGGCCGCCAGACGCACGGTTCGTATGTTTTCACCCACTCCATCCCAGGTTGCTTCGCCTTTGTTGCTTTCGATGCAAAGATGCTGCTGATCCGCTCTGAGCGGCTTCCGGGCCGGCCACCGCTCTCTGGCTTTCTTCCGCACCTTCGGAGTGACGACATGACCAACCGTCCGACGCGGCGCACGATCCTCATCGCCACGGGCGCGACGGGCGCGACGGCGCTCGTCGCCGCCTGCGGCGGTTCCGACGACGGCGGCGGCGACTCGGCGTCGGCCACGACCACCGCCCCCGGCCAGGACGGCGCGGGCGAGAAGCTCGCCGACACGGCCGACATCCCGGTGGGCGGGGGCACGATCTTCAAGGACCGGAAGGTGGTGGTGACCCAGCCGCAGCAGGGCGAGTTCAAGGCCTTCTCCGCCATCTGCACCCACCAGCAGTGCCTGGTCGGCAGCGTTTCGGACGGGACGATCAACTGCCCGTGCCACGGCAGCAAGTTCGAGATCACCGACGGCGCGGTCGCCAACCCTCCGGCCACGAAGCCACTGCCTGCGATGAACATCGTCGTGGACGGAAATTCGATCAGCCTGGCGTGATCCGCCGCGTACGCTCCGGGACATGCATCCCGAGACCCTGGTACGCGACCACACGGTCTACGCCTGTGTGATGGGCTCGCGCGCCTTCGGTCTGGCCACGGACGGCAGCGACACCGACCGGCGCGGCGTGTTCCTCGCCCCCACGCCGCTCTTCTGGCGCTTCGACAAGCCGCCGACGCATGTCGAGGGCCCGCTGGAGGAACAGTTCAGCTGGGAGCTGGAGCGCTTCTGCGAGCTGGCCCTGCGCGCCAACCCGAACATCCTGGAGTGCCTGCACTCCCCGCTCGTGGAGCACGTCGACGGCACCGGCCGCGAGCTGCTCGCCCTGCGCGAGGCGTTCCTGTCCCGGCAGGCGTACGAGACGTTCACGCGCTACGCGCTCGGCCAGCGCAAGAAGCTCGAGGCCGACATCCGGCTGCACGGCGCCCCGCGCTGGAAGCACGCGATGCACCTGCTGCGCCTGCTGACGAGCGCCCGCGACCTGCTGCGCGCCGGGCAGCTGACGATCGACGTCGGTGATCTGCGCGAGCCGCTGCTCCGGGTCAAGCGCGGCGAGGTCCCCTGGCCGGAGGTGGAGTCCCGGATGACCCGCCTGGCGGACGAGGCGGATCAGGCCCTTCGCGCGAGCCCGCTGCCGGCCGAACCGGACCGCCGCCGGGTGGAGGACTTCCTGGTCCGCGTCCGCCGCGCCTCAGCCCTCCAGCCGGATCCGTACGACGAAGGCGTGCAGGGCGTCGTGGGCAGCGGGGGCGTCGGGCAGGGCTGAGACCGCCTGCGCCTCGTCCAGCACACCGTGCAGCCGCTCCACGTCGGCCGCCACGCGCGTGTGGTCGACGTCGGCGGACCCGTGCTCCCGCGCCGCCTTGGCCGCGATCAGCTCCGGCAGGTAGCCGGGCGCGTCGACCTCGCCGAGCAGCGTGGGCAGATGCGCCTGCACCTCACCGCTGCGCATCAGATGCACCCCGGTGAGCAGCGCCCGGAAGGTGTAGAGCAGCGGCTTGAGCTCGCCGGTCTTCTGAAACAGCCGCCACTGCGTACCGGCGAAGCCCCGATAGTGATGCGCGTGGTGGCCGGTGAGCACGCCGGGAGCGAGGTCGGCCAGTTCCCGGTGGGCGTCGGTGGTGTGCACGACGAGCGGCGAGAGCAGCTGCTCCAGCACGTAGCCGTTGCGGCGCAGCATCAGCCGTACGAATTTGCGCACGTCGTGCGTGACCAGGTCCATCTCGACGCCGTCCCGCAGCCACATCCGCGACCGTGTCTCGTCCGGCTCGCGCAGCCCGACGAGGTCGGCGGCCGGCAGCAGGTGCACTCCGCGCAGGTCCACGTCCGAGTCGTGCGACGGGAAGCCGTACAGATGCGCGCCGGAGACGGTCGCGAAGAGCACCGGGTCGGGCTGTTCGGCGACGACGGGCGCGAGGTCGATGTCCAGGGCGTCGATCACCCCTCAAGCGTCCCAGAGCGCCCCGAGGGTCATGAGGTCCCCCCGGTACTCGATCCGGTCCGCCCACTCCGTCGGCCAGACGTCCGCGCCGAGCCAGGCGCCCGCGAACGCCCCGGCCAGGCAGGCGATCGAGTCCGAGTCCCCGGCGGTGCAGGCGGCCCGCCGCAGCGCGGTCAGCGGCTCGTCGACGAACCACAGGAAGCACAGCAGCGCGGTGGCCATGGCCTCCTCGGCGATCCAGCCCTCGCCGGTCGCCAGGCACGGGTCGGTCTCCGGCGAGGCGGTGCGCAGGGCCTCCTGGAGGCGGTCCAGGACAGCCAGGCACTCGCCCCAGCCGCGTGCGATGAAGTGCTCGGCCGAGGGGTCCTGGCTGCGCGTCCACAGATCGCCGAGCCAGCGCTCGTGGTACTGGGTGCGGTTCTCGTAGGCGTACGACCGCAGCAGCCCGACCAGCCCGGTCGGCTCGGCACCCTGCGCGAGGAGCCGTACGGCGTGCGCGGTCAGGTCGGACGCGGCGAGCGCCGTCGGGTGCCCGTGGGTGAGCGCCGACTGCAACTGGGCGGCACCCGCCCGTTGTTCGTCACTGAGCCCGGGGACGAGCCCGATCGGCGCGACGCGCATGTTGGCGCCGCAGCCCTTGGAGCCGATCTGGCCGGCGTCCTGCCAGGGCAGGTTCTCGTCCTTCAGCAGATTGCAGGCGACCAGGCAGGTCCGGCCCGGCGCCCGGTTGTTCTCCGGCGACCGGTACCAGTCCACGAACTCCTCGCGCACCGGCCGCGCCAGCCGCTTCGGCCCCAGAACACCCCGGTCCATCGCCGTCCGCAGCCCCTTCCCCAACGCCAGCGTCATCTGGGTGTCGTCGGTGACGATGGCCGGCGTCGGCAGTTCCATCCCGCGCCACGGGCCGCACTTGGCGAGGATCGACGGCACGTCGCTGAACTCGGTCGGGAAGCCGAGCGCGTCCCCGAGGGCGAGGCCGAGCAGGGAGCCGGTGGCGGCACGCTTGCGGACGGTGGTCGTGGTCATGCGGGTCCTTCCGAAGTGGGCCGCAGCAGGGGCGGGTGAAGAGCGGTGGCGGTGCCGGCGCGGTACAGCGCGGCCGGCTTGCCGCGGCCGCCGGTGAGCCGGGCGGCGCCGGGGACGGGTTCGACGAAGCCCGGCGTGGCGAGCACCTTGCGGCGGAAGTTGGGCCGGTCCAGGGCGGTGCCCCACACCACCTCGTAGACGTGCTGCAACTCGCCGAGCGTGAACTCGGGCGGGCAGAAGGCGGTGGCCAGACCGGAGTACTCCAGCTTCGCGCCGACGCGTTCATGGGCGTCGGCCAGGATCCGGTCGTGGTCGAAGGCGAGCGGCCCCGCGGTGTCGTACGGAACCCAGCGGGCCTGCGCGGCGTCGCTGCCGCCGTGCGGTTCGGGAGGGTGGGGCAGCAGCGCGGTGAACGCGACGGTCACGACCCGCATCCGGGGATCGCGGTCGGGTTCGCTGTAGGTCCGCAGCTGCTCCAGGTGCAGCCCGGAGACGTCCGACAGGCCGGTCTCCTCGGCGAGTTCACGCCGGGCGGCCGTCTCCGCCGACTCGTCCGGCTGCACGAACCCGCCGGGCAGCGCCCAGTGCCCCTTGTACGGCTCCTGTCCGCGCTCGACGAGCAGGACGTGCAGGACGCCGTCGAGGATCGTGAGGACGGCGAGGTCGGCGGTGACGGCGAAGGGTTCATGGGCGTACTTGTCGTACTCCGACGTGTCGTGGCCCATACGAACCCACCCCCTTAATAGTCACTACGACTATAAAGAGGGTGGGAGGACTACGGCAACCCCCTGCCCAGGTCCGGCCGCGGGAGGGCGCGAACGCCGCCACCGCTGCTCCGACGGCCGCCGCGCCCGCGCTCACCCACAGCGCCGCCCCGGCGCCGTCGATGAACGCCCCGGGCGAGCCGTAGCCGCCGTACGTCGTGAACACGGCCGCGGCGACGGCGACCCCGAAAACGCCGCCCAGCTCGCGCAGCGCGTTGTTGACGCCGGCCGCGACGCCCGCGTCGCCCAGCGGGACGGCCGAGGTCACGGCGTCGGCCACGCTCGGGAACGCCATGGAGATGCCGATGCCCGCGACGATCAGCGGGAGGACGAGGCTGCCGTATCCGACGCCGGGTTCGAGCCGTGCGGCCGGCAGAGCGAGGCCCGTCGCCTGCAGGACGAGACCGCCGGGCATGAACGGCCGGTTCCCGGCCCGGTCGGCGAGCGCCCCGGCGATGGGCGCGACCAGCAGGGGCGTGGCGTTCCGGACGAGGGTGCGGACGCCCGCCTCCAGCGGGGAGCAGCCGAGGCCGAGCCGGAAGAGCTGCGTGATCATGAACAGGGCGCCGAGCAGCGAGGCGAAGAGGAGGAAGCCGGAGGCGTTGGCGGTCGAGAAGTCGCGCCGCCGGAACTGCGACAGGGGCAGCATCGGGTAGCGGGCGCCGGCGCGTTCCCGGGCCAGGAACCCCGCGACGAACACCGCCCCGACCGCCAGCGCGGTCAGCGCCTCGACACTCCCCCAGCCGGCCTCGGGCGCCCGCACCGGCGCCCAGGCGAGGCCCGTCAGGCCCACGGTCGCCAGCGGCAGGCGAAGACGAGGTTGTAGGCGTTGATCGTCCACTCCAGGTCGGACAGGCTCGCCCCGAAGTCCGCGCGCGGCGCGGGCAGCGCGGTGGCGACGACCACGACGTCGAGGGAGCACAGCAGCGCGCCGAGGCCGGCGAGGGCGACGGTCCACACGCGCCGGGTCGGGGCCCGTTCGGCGGGTGGCGTGCCCAGTGGTGGGGCTTTGAAGGTGTCGGTCATGGCCGTGCCTTCCGTGAGTCGCTCGGGTCACTCACGGAAGGCAGACCCGGCTCACCCCGGAAAGGAATCGCGGCGGCCCAGGAAGGCCAGCAGCCGCACGTCCGCACGCGCGCGTGGCGCCACGTCGACCGGCGCGCCGAAGCGCACGCCCCGGTCCTCCTCCGCGACCACCAGGCGGGCGACGCTCAGCAGTTCGGCGGCGAGGGCGGCCGGGATGGGCCTGGGCCGGCCGCAGGCCTGGGCGACGTCCCAGCCGTGCACGGCGATCTCGACGGCGCCCACGGCACCCGTCACCCGCACGTCCAGCGGCCGTTCACCGACCAGGACGCGCTCCTCGGCGGGCCCGGCGGCCCAGGCGCCGAGCACCGCGCACGCGCGCGTACGCAGGCCGCACACCCGGTCGGCACGCGGGAACAGCCCGATCCGCCCGCCCGTCAGCCCCTCGTACAGCGCCTCCAGGGAGTCGTCGATGTGGGTGAGCAGTTCCCCGAGGTCCCACTCGGCGCAGGGTGTCCCGCGCCCCAGGTTCACGGACCCGATCTCCGCGACGCTCCCCAGCGTGTAGGCGAGCGAACGCTCCAGCAGTTCCCCGGAGTTCACGGCAGCTCCTTCGGCAGTCCGAACCGGGCCGGCACCTCTGGATCGAGGAAGGCGGTGACGCGGGCCGGTGAATCCTTGCGCACGGTCGGCACCTGCACGGAGTGCGCGCGCAAGACGCCGTCCGCGCCGCGTACGTACATCGCCCCGGCCGGCCGCCCGTTCGCGCGCGTGCGCAGCATCCGCGGGGTGCCCTTCTCGTGCACCCGCGCCCTGAGGCACCGCAGCACGTCCGCCCTGCCGCGGTACCACTGCGCGTACGGCGGCATCTCCGGCTCGACGCCGTCCCGGAGGAGGTCGATCAGCGAGTCCAGGTCGGCGTTCTCGAACGCGGCCACGTACCGGTGGAGCACCTCCCGGTCGGTGGCGCCCGCCGGCTCCTCCACGAGGTCCTCCTCCGGCGCGACCTCGTCGAGACGGACACGCGCGCGTTGCAGGCTGCTCTTCACCGCCGCGGTGGACGTGCCGAGCAGCGGGGCCACCTCGGCCGCCCGCCACGCCGGCACGTCCCGCAGGATCAGCACGGCCCGCTGCCGCGCCGGCAGATTCTGGAGCGCCGCGACCGGCGCCGGGCGCAGGCTCCCCCGCGCGGCCACGACGTTCGCCGGGTCGACGAGCGCGTCGGGCAGCGGCTGGAGCCACGGAACGTCCGTCAAGGGGGTCGTCAGCGGCTCCTCAGGCGCCTCTGCGGGCCCGCCGAGCCCCGGGGGCAGCGGACGTCGCGCGCGGCTCTCCAGGGCCGTCAGACACGTGTTGGTGGCGATCCGGTGCAGCCAGGTCCGCAAGGAGGCGCGGCCTTCGTAACCGTCGTAGGACCGCCAGGCCCGCAGATACGTCTCCTGCACCAGATCCTCGGCCTCGTCGACCGAGCCCAGCATCCGGTAGCAGTGCGCGAGCAGCTCCCGCCGGTACGGGTCGGTCAGCCGGATGAACTCGTCCCGGTCCGCAGTGGTCGCACTCATCCCCGCTCCCTCCGTCACCAGTACAGACCGGCGCGGGGGCGAAAACGCATCGGCCGGTCCCGGAACGGTTCCGGGACCGGCCGACACATCGGACTTCCTGTCGGACTTCCTGTCGGGATTCCTATGGGATTCCTATGGGATTCCTAGAGGTCGACTTCCTTCATCAGCATCCCGACCTCGGTGTTCGAAAGGCGTCGCAGCCAGCCCGACTTCTGGTCGCCGAGGGTGATCGGCCCGAAGGCGACGCGCACCAGCTTGTCGACCGGGAAGCCCGCCTCGGCGAGCATGCGGCGCACGATGTGCTTGCGGCCCTCGTGCAGGGTGACCTCGACCAGGTAGTTCTTGCCGGTCTGCTCGACGACCCGGAAGTGGTCCGCGCGCGCGTACCCGTCCTCCAGCTGGATGCCGTCCTTGAGCTTCTTGCCCAGGTCGCGCGGGATCGGACCCACGATGTGCGCGAGGTAGACCTTCTTCACGCCGTACCGGGGATGGGTCAGCCGGTGCGCCAGCTCACCGTGGTTGGTGAGCAGGATGACGCCCTCGGTCTCGGTGTCGAGCCGCCCGACGTGGAAGAGCCGCGTCTCCCGGTTGGTGACGTAGTCACCGAGGCACTGCCGACCCTCGTTGTCCTCCATCGTCGACACGACACCGGCGGGCTTGTTCAGCGAGAAGAACTGGTACGACTGCGTCGCGACCGTCAGGCCGTCGACCTTGACCTCGTCCTTCTCCGTGTCGACGCGCTTGCCCTGTTCGAGGACGATCTCTCCGTTGACCTCGACGCGGGCCTGCTCGATCAGTTCCTCGCAGGCACGCCGCGAGCCGTAGCCCGCCCGCGCGAGGACCTTCTGCAGCCGCTCACCCTCCTGCTCGGCGCCGGGGAACGTCTTGGGCAGCTTGACGTCCTTCTTGCCGGCGTAGCGCTCGCGGTTGCGCTCCTCGGCCCGCGCGTCGTACTCGCGGGACGTCGCCGGAGCCGAGCGGCCCCGGCCGGTGCCCTGGGACTGCTTGGGGCCGCCCTTGGCGCCGCCGCGCGCCGAGGCGCCACGCCCCGACTTCGGACCGTCCTGGGTGGCGCCGGGGCCCACGTCGTAGCGCCGCTCCTCCGGGCGCGGCCTCTTCGGCCGCCCGCCCTGCTTGTCGTCGCGGTTGTTACCGGCGCCACGGAAATTACCGCGGCCACCGCTGCTTCCGCCGCGGCCGCCGCTGTTGCCACCACGGCTCCCGCCGTTGTTTCCGCTGCTGTTCCTGCCGCTGCTGCTTCGCATCAAAATTCCGTCTGGTCGTCTACGTCGTCGGTGCCCCGTGGTGCCGGGGCGCCCGGACCGTCATCGGGAGCGTCCGGGTCGAACGACGGCACACCTTCCTGGGTCTCGGCCTCGATCGCCTCCGCCTCCGGGAGGAAGGGCGCGAGCTCCGGGAGCTCGTCCAGACCGCGCAGGCCCATCCGCTCCAGAAAGTAGTTCGTCGTCCTGTACAGGATCGCACCTGTTTCGGGTTCCGCGCCCGCCTCCTCGACCAGCCCGCGCTGGAGGAGGGTGCGCATCACACCGTCGCAGTTGACTCCGCGTACGGCGGAGACCCGGCTGCGGCTGACCGGCTGGCGGTAGGCGACGACCGCGAGGGTCTCCAGGGCGGCCTGGGTGAGCCGGGCGGTCTGGCCGTCCAGGATCAGGCGTTCCACGGCCGGGGCGTACTCGGCACGCGTGTAGTAGCGCCAGCCGCCCGCGACGAACCGCAGCTCGAAGCCGCGGCCCTGCACGGCGTACTCGTCGGCGAGCTCCCGCAGAGCGTCGGCGACCTGGCGCCTGGGCCGCTCCAGGATCTTCGCGAGGTGCTCCTCGGTCGCGGGCTCGTCCACGACCATGAGCATCGCCTCCAGGGCGGGCTTGAGGTCGAGGTCCGCGACGGTTCGCAGCCCGGCCGGAAGCTCTGTGGTCTCCTCACTCACGACTTCTTCTCCTCCTTGGGCGGCTCGGGCGGCCGGTCGAACTCGTCGGTCACCATCGGTGCCTCGTCGCCCTCCCCGCCGGTCCAGCGCACCAGGAGCTCGCCGAGCGCGGTCTCCTGGTCGAGGGCGACCGCCTTCTCGCGGTACAGCTCCAGCAGGGCAAGGAAGCGCGCGACGACCGTCAGGGTGTCGTCGGTGTCCTCGACCAGGGCCTGGAAGCTGACCTCGCCGAGCTCCTTCAGTCGCGCGACGACGATCCCGGCCTGCTCCTGCACGCTGACCAGCGGCGCATGGATGTGATCGACGTAGACCTGCGGCTTGGGCCTGGGCTGCATCGCCTTGACCGCGAGCCTGGCGAATCCTTCCGCCCCGATGCTGATGACGACCTCGGGCAGCAGCTCGGCATGGTGCGGTTCGAGCCCGACGGTGCGTGGATAGCGCCGCGCCTCCTCGTCGAGCCGGCGGTTGAAGATGTCGGCGATCTGCTTGTACGCCCGGTACTGGAGCAGTCGCGCGAACAGCAGGTCCCGGGCTTCCAGCAGCGCGAGGTCGGCCTCGTCCTCCACCTCGGCGGAGGGCAGCAGCCGGGCCGCCTTGAGGTCGAGCAGGGTCGCCGCGACGACGAGGAACTCGGTCGTCTCGTCGAGGTCCCAGTCCGGCCCCATGGCCCGGATGTGCGCCATGAACTCGTCGGTGACCTTGGACAGCGCGACCTCGGTGACGTCCAGCTTGTGCTTGGAGATCAGCTGGAGGAGCAGGTCGAAGGGGCCCTCGAAGTTGGCGAGCCGGACCTTGAAGACACCGCCCTCGTCACCGCCGTCACCGGCCTCGGTCCCGTCCTGCGGGGCGGCGGCCTCGGGTTCGGGACCGGGATCCGGGACCGGCTCAGGACCGAGATCCAGGACCGGCTCAGGACCGGCTTCCGGCACAACGGCCGGGGGCTCCGGCACGAAGACCGGGGGCTCGGGCTGCGGCTGCGGGACCACGACCTCGGGAACCGCGGAAACCTCAGGGGCTTCGGGTACCTCGGCAACCTCGGGCTCGCGCTCCGGCTCCGGCTCCGGCTCCGGAGCAACAGGATCCGGCACGGACACCGGCGCCGTTCCCGGCCCCCGCCCCAGCGCACGCCGACGGCCGCCGGAGGCACCGGCACCGCGGGCGGGAACATCGTTCGAGGTCATGGCCCCCGCAGGCTACCGCTACCGCCCGCGAAGCCGTCGGACCAGGATGCTGGCGTCTCCGCGGCTCTCCAGATCCGCCAGGACCACCGCCACCGCCTCGCGGACGATCCGCCCGCGGTCGACGGCCAGCCCGTGCTCGCCGCGGAGCACCAGCCGGGCGTGCTCCAGATCCATGAGCTCCTCGGCGGAGACGTACACGGTGATCTTCTCGTCGTGCCGTTCGCGGCCACTGGGCCGGCGCGAGGCGGAGCGCCCACGCTTGCGCGGCGCTGCGGCGGCCGCACCGGAGGCGGCGCCGGCACCGGCGGCACTCACGGGCGCTCCGGCAGAACCTTCCTGCGCCGCCTGCCGACGCGAGGAGCGCTCCGCGGCGGCGGACCGGCTGCGGGACTCGCCGGCATCGGCCGACTCCGCGTCGGCCGCCACGTGTTCCGCGCCGTCGCCGTCACCGCCCTGTGCGGGCACCGACTGCGGCGCGTCCTCCACGGCCGCGGCCGAGTCGCTCTCCCCCGCGGGAGCCGGCACCCGGGCCTCGCCGTTGGCGGGACGCCGGGGAGTGGACGGCTGGAGCGCCATACCCCCTGTCGTACGGAACAGTTCGTCGGCCCCCGGCAGACTCACTCGGCGTGACACCGGGCGAGCACCTCCCTGGCGAGCTGGCGATAGGCGGCGGCACCGACGGAGTTGGAGGCGTAGGTGGTGATCGGCTCACCGGCGACCGTGGTCTCCGGGAAGCGCACCGTGCGCCCGATGACCGTGTGGTACACGTGGTCGTCGAACGCCTCGACCACACGCGCGAGCACCTCACGGCTGTGCACCGTGCGCGAGTCGTACATCGTGGCGAGGATCCCGTCGAGCTCCAGCTCCGGGTTGAGCCGCTCCTGGACCTTCTCGATGGTCTCGGTCAGCAGCGCCACACCGCGCAGCGCGAAGAACTCGCACTCCAGGGGCACGATCACCTTGTGGGCGGCCGTCAGCGCGTTGACCGTGAGCAGGCCGAGCGAGGGCTGACAGTCGATCACGATGAAGTCGTAGTCGTCCATCAGCGGCTTCAGCGCGCGCTGGAGCGTCGACTCGCGCGCGACCTCGCTGACCAGCTGGACCTCGGCGGCCGACAGGTCGATGTTGCTCGGCAGCAGGTCCATGTTGGGGACCGCCGTCTTCAGGAGCACCTCGTCCGCCGACATGCCCCGCTCCATGAGCAGGTTGTAGACGGTGAGGTCGAGCTCCATCGGGTTGACGCCGAGGCCGACCGAGAGCGCGCCCTGAGGGTCGAAGTCGACGAGCAGGACCCGGCGTCCGTATTCCGCGAGTGCGGCGCCCAGGTTGATGGTCGACGTCGTCTTGCCGACGCCGCCCTTCTGGTTGCACATCGCGATGATCTTCGCGGGACCGTGGTCGGTCAGCGGACCCGGGATCGGGAAGTACGGCAGCGGACGCCCGGTCGGGCCGATGCGCTCACGGCGCTGCCGGGCAGCGTCGGGCGCGAGCGTGGCCGCGTACTCGGGGTCGGGCTCGTACTCCGCGTCGGGGTCGTAGAAGTGCCCTTCGGGCAGTTCGTCGTAGTCGGCGAAGTGGTTGTGGGGCGCGCCACTTCCGTCGCCGGCCATGGCGTTCACGTGATGGCCATCCATGCTCATGTGTGCTGGCAGAGTCACCCTTGAGGGGGCCTGGTGACCCTGGTGGGCTGCGAAGGTGCGCACCGCGACGGAGCCGACAGCCTCGAACCCCGCGGGACCCTGGCCCCGTACCGGCATTCCTGGTTGACCACCCCCGGGAGAAAATGTCGACTCATTCACAAGTCGTCTTACCTCCTTGGTGACCAGGAAACTTCTAGACAGGTCAGCGTGGCACCATGCCGACGGTTGGCGACTCTATGGCGTGTCGGGCGTCCGCAGCAACACAATCCGCCGGACCGGGCAGATGTGTCGACAATGAAACATCCCGCTGTCAAGGGCGTACGGCCGTCGCACGGCAGGTTTCACCGGTGTGCGAATCGGTCGAAGGGTTGCGTTCGAGGCGAGTTGACCGAGAGTCGCAAAGTGACCATACACACATCCGGCCGGACCTTTTCGGGCAAGGTCCGGCCGGGTGCGTACGGTTGACGAGTGGTGTTGACGTATCGCCTTTACCAGAAAGTGACTTAGGCGATCGGCTCAGCCGAGCAGCGTTTCGAGCTCCACGTGCTCCAGGCCGTGCGCCTCCGCCACCTCGCGGTAAACCACCTTGCCGTCATGCGTGTTGAGGCCCTTGGCCAGCGCGGCGTCACGGCGCAGCGCCTCGACCCAGCCGCGGTTGGCCAGCTCGACGATGTACGGCAGCGTCGCGTTGGTGAGCGCGTAGGTGGAGGTGTTGGGCACCGCGCCCGGCATGTTGGCGACGCAGTAGAAGACCGACTCGTGGACCGGGAAGGTCGGCTCGGCGTGCGTGGTGGGACGCGAGTCCTCGAAGCAACCGCCCTGGTCGATCGCGATGTCGACAAGGACACTTCCCGGCTTCATGCGCGACACGAGCTCGTTGGTGACGAGCTTCGGGGCCTTGGCGCCCGGGATCAGGACGGCACCGATGACGAGGTCGGCCTCCAGGCAGGCCTTCTCCAGCTCGAGGGTGTTGGAGACGACGGTCTGGATCTTCGTACCGAAGATCTTGTCCGCCTCCTTGAGCTTGTTGATGTCCTTGTCGAGCAGGGTCACGTGGAAGCCCATGCCGATGGCGATCTGCGCGGCGTTCCAGCCGGAGACACCGCCGCCGATGACGACGGCGCGGCCCGCGAGCACGCCGGGGACGCCGCCGGGCAGCACACCGCGGCCGCCGTTGGCGCGCATCAGGTGGTAGGCACCGACCTGCGGGGCCAGGCGGCCCGCGACCTCGGACATCGGGGCGAGCAGCGGCAGGGCCCGGGAGGGCAGCTCGACCGTCTCGTACGCGATCGCCGTGGTGCCGGACTCGATGAGGGCGTCCGTGCACTCCTTGGAAGCGGCCAGGTGCAGGTAGGTGAAGAGCGTCTGGTCCTTGCGGAGGCGGTGGTACTCCTCGGCGATGGGCTCCTTGACCTTCAGCAGCAGGTCGGCGGTGGCCCACACCTCGTCCGCGGTGGGCAGGATCTGGGCACCGGCGGCGACGTACTCGCTGTCCGGGATCGACGAGCCGACACCGGCGCCCTGCTCGATGACGACCTGGTGGCCATGGCGCACCAGCTCCAGCACGCCGGCGGGGGTGATGGCCACCCGGAACTCGTTGTTCTTGACCTCGCGGGGGATGCCGACCTTCACGTCGATCACGGTCCTTGGCTCAGAGGGTGTGGGGGCATTTCCATACATACCCAGGCGTGCAGGGCACACCGGGAGACACCGCAGGAGAAGGTGCGGCAGAGCCAGTCTAATGAAGGTGTTCCCGCTGTCTAGCCTTTCATTGCATCAATCTTCTTTGGATGCACTACGGATTTCGCAGGCGTTAGAGTCTGGTTCCGGCTCGATTGCGTCTTGCCGGGGCTCGGACTCGGCCGGATCGCAGTCCCCGGGCTCCTCTCCCAGCATCCGCTCGGCGGCGCCCCGGTGCAGCTGCGCGGCCGCGGGATCGCCCAGGCGGTCCAGGGTGTCGGCGAGCCGCAGATACAGCGCGCCCTGGAGCCGCGCGTCCTCGGCGCGCCGCGCCCAGTCCACCGCCTCCTGGCAGGTACGCAGCGACTCCGCCAGCCGCCCGGCGTACTCCTGGACCCGGGCCAGCTCGCTCAACGCCCGGGCGTGGCCCCCCACATCACCGTTCTTGCGGTGCCCGGCGACCGCGGCCCGCCAGCTCCGCTGCGCCTCGCCGTACCGGCCCGCGTAGGTGTGCGCCTCGCCGATCCGGCCGTGCAGCCGGGCCTCGTCCACCCGCTCGGCCCGGGCCTGCCGCTCGGCCAGGGCGCGGCCGAACCAGTCGGCGGCCCGGTCGTAGTCCCCGAGCTCCAGATGCGCGCCGCCTACGGATTCCATCGCGCGGCCGGTCGCGTACGGGTCGCTTCCTTCCCGTCCGGCGTCCAGCGCGGCCCGGAAGCGCACCAGCGCCTCCCGGGTGCGCCCCGTCCGGACGTCGAGGTCGCCGAGGTTCAGCAGGGCCGCGGCCTGCTCGCGGGGCAGGTTGCGGCGCTGCGCCACGTCGAGGACCAGGGTGTGCACGTCGTACAGGTCGGGGGCGGCGGCCTTGGTGCCGAAGTGCGCGACCATGGCTCTGACCAGCTGGGACATCAGCCGTCTGGCGAGGGTGTCCAGCTCCCCGTCGGCGACCGCGGCGCGGGCCGAGGCCAGCAGGGCGGGCCTGCGGATGCTGAGCCAGTCGGCGGCGGCCCGGGGGTTGGGGAAGCGCAGGGCACGCGGCATCCCGAGGAGCTTCTGCCGGGTCTCGGGGCTGTCGGTCTCGGTGATCGCCCGGCAGGACTGCAGCAGCCGTACGGTCCGCTCCAGCATCCGGGCGCGGGCGAGCTGGAGCTCGGCGGGCCGGTCCTGGGTCTCGGTGAGGGCCGTGAGCAGCGGGTGCAGACAGGCCGGGACCTCGTACTGGGGCAGTGGCGAGTCGACGGCGTGCAGCAGGCCGAGGGCGACGAAGTCGTCCAGGGTGGTGTGGGCGCCGTCCACCGAGGACCCGGCCAGCGCGGAGGCCGTGTGCGGGTCGATCAGACCGCCGGGGGCGAGGGAGAGCAGCCGCAGTATGCGGGCGGCGGGGGCGGGCAGGCCGGTGTAGGCGAGGCGGAAGACCCGGCTGAGCGGGGTGCCCTCCTCGCCGGCCCGCAGCTGCTTGGCCAGGTCGGCGACGGCGGACTTGGGCCGGGCGGCGAGCCAGCCGCCCGCCAGCCGCAGCGCGGCGGGCTGGCCCTGGCACACCTCGACCAGGCCCTCGGCGGCCCGCGGGTCGACGGTGATGCGCACCGATCCGGCATGCCGGGACAGCAGCTCGACGGCCGACTTGGTGTCGAGGCCGCCGAGCGTGCAGGGCCGGACGTCCGAGATCCCGGTCAGCGGACCGCCGGAGACGGCCACGGCCAGGCATTCCGGGGTGTCCGGCAGCAGGGCGTCGACCTGGTCGGCCTCGGCCGCGTCGTCGAGCAGCAGCAGGGCCCGGCGGTCGGCGAGGGCCTCGCGCAGCGCCGCCGTGAGGTCGTCCTCGGGGGCGCCGGGCGGGGTGGGCCGGTCCAGGGCGGTGAGCAGCAGGCGGGCGGTGCGCTCGACGGGGACGGGGGTGCCGTCGGGGTCGGTCAGCCTGGCGCGCAGCACCCCGTCCGGGTAGCGGTCCGCCACCTGCCGTACGAGTTCCTCGGCGAGAGCGGTGCGGCCGGAGCCGGGGCGGCCCGCGATGAGCAGCACGCGCGCGCGTGGCGCCTTGCGGCCGGAGAGCGTGTCCAGGCCGGCGCGCTCGATGTCGGCGCGCAGCTCCTTCAACTCGCGAGTTCGGCCCAGGAATTGGTTTGCACCGGAGGTCCGTGCCGACACCTGCACGCCGCCTGTGTCCACCACCTGATCCGTCACGGGCCACACTCCCGTCCCACGCACGCGCAAGCCCGCCGGGACTCCGGTTCGGGCGTGTATCAGAGCCTAGTTCACGCTCTGCTACGTTCCGGGCGCAGCACGACGGACACATCCCCCGACCGGATCAGCAGATGGTAGGACCGGCACCACTCAGCGGGGCGTGAGGACCGCGCCCCTCAAGGGGCGCGGGGAACTGCGCGACCAGCCGGCGCAGCCGCAGCCCGCAGATCACGGCGCCCCTACGGCGAATCCGCATGACCCTCCCGGCGAAGCGCTACGCGTCGAACGGCCGAGCCGGCCACTCCACATCCGCCGCCCGCAACCCGTCAAGCCCGCCGGAGGCACGCGCCGCGACCAGCGACAGCACACCCACGACAAGGCAGTTGTTGTGCAGCTCGCCCGCGAGCACACCCCGCACCAGCTCGTCGACCGGCACGCGCGCGTGCTCCATGTCGGCCTCTTCGTCCTCCACCACGAAGCGCTCCCCGTCGGCCTCGGACAGGTTCCGTGCGAGGAAGATCCGGATGGCCTCGTCGCAGCCGCCGGGGGTGGTGTAGACGTCCGTCAGCACCCGCCAGTCCTCGGCCTTGACGTGCGCCTCCTCGTACAGCTCGCGCTGGGCGGCGTGCAGCGGGTTCTCGCCGGGGATGTCGAGCAGGCCGGCCGGGATCTCCCAGAGCTTCTGCCGCACCGGGTGGCGGTACTGCCTGATCAGCAGGACGCGGTCCTGGTCGTCGAGGGCCAGCACGGCCACGGAACCGGGGTGGACCTGGTAGTCGCGCCGGACGACCGAACCGTCGGGCATGACCACGTCGTCCGTGCGGACGGAGGTCTTGTTGCCCACGAAGGGGGTGTCCGTCGCCCGGATCTCCCACTCCTCGGGGGTGTCCTTGATCGTCATGCCCTGCCCTTCCACACGCTTTCAGAAAGAACCCGCCAAAGAGAACCGGGGTGCGCACCTTTGAAGGTTTGCACCCCGGCCACCGTACAACTGGTGTGTTACTTCGAATTCTTGCGCTCGACCGAGGCCTTCACGAGGCCGGCGAAGAGCGGGTGCGGGCGCGTCGGGCGCGAGCGCAGCTCCGGGTGGGCCTGCGTGGCCACCAGGTAGGGGTGGACCTCGCGCGGGTACTCCACGTACTCGACGAGCTTGCCGTCCGGGGACGTGCCGGAGAACACGATGCCCGCCTTCTTCTCCAGCTCCGCCCGGTAGGCGTTGTTGACCTCGTACCGGTGACGGTGCCGCTCCTCGACGTACTCCTTGCCGTCGTACACCTCGCGCACGATGGAGCCCTCGGCCAGCTTGGCCGGGTACATGCCGAGCCGCATGGTGCCGCCCATGTCACCCTCACCGGCGACGATGTCGAGCTGTTCGGCCATGGTGGAGATGACCGGGTGGGAGGTCGCCGGGTCGAACTCGGTGGAGTTGGCGTCGCCGATGTCGGCGAGGCTGCGGGCCGCCTCGACCACGATGCACTGCAGGCCCAGGCACAGGCCCAGCAGCGGGATCTTGTTCTCGCGGGCGTACTTGATCGCGCCGACCTTGCCGAGTACGCCGCGGTCGCCGAAGCCGCCCGGGATGCAGATGCCGTCCACGTCGGCGAGCTGCTGCTTGGCGCCGGCCGGGGTCTTGCAGTCGTCGGAGGTGACCCACTTGATCTTCACGCGGGCCTTGTTGGCGAAGCCGCCCGCGCGCAGCGCCTCGGTGACCGAGAGGTAGGCGTCGGGCAGGTCGATGTACTTGCCGACCAGCGCGAGAGTGATCTCGTGGTCGGGGTTGTGGACGCGGTCGAGCAGGTCGTCCCAGGTCGTCCAGTCCACGTCGCGGAACGGCAGGTCCAGCTTGCGGACGACATAGGCGTCCAGGCCCTCGCCGTGCACGGTCTTGGGGATGTCGTAGATGGAGCGGGCGTCGGGGCAGGCGACCACGGCCGCCTCGTCGACGTCGCACATCAGCGAGATCTTCCGCTTGATCGCGGTGGGTACCTCGCGGTCGCAGCGCAGCACGATCGCATCTGGCTGAATACCGATGTTGCGCAGAGCCGCAACCGAGTGCTGGGTCGGCTTCGTCTTCAGCTCTCCCGAGGGGCCGATGTACGGCAGGAGCGAGATGTGGACGACGAAGACGTTGTCACGACCGACCTCGTGACGGACCTGGCGGACGGTCTCCAGGAACGGCAGCGACTCGATGTCGCCGACCGTGCCGCCGACCTCCGTGATCACCACGTCGACCTCGTCCGTCGCCATGCGGCGGATGCGGTGCTTGATCTCGTTGGTGATGTGCGGGATGACCTGCACGGTGTCGCCGAGGTACTCGCCGCGCCGCTCCTTGGCGATCACGGTGGAGTACACCTGGCCGGTGGTGACGTTCGCGGAACCGTCCAGGTCACGGTCGAGGAACCGCTCGTAGTGGCCGATGTCCAGGTCGGTCTCGGCGCCGTCGTTGGTGACGAACACCTCGCCGTGCTGGAAGGGGTTCATCGTGCCAGGGTCGACATTGAGGTACGGGTCCAGCTTCTGCATCACCACGCGCAGGCCCCGCGCCTTGAGCAGCATGCCGAGGCTGGAGGCCGTCAGGCCCTTGCCGAGCGAGGAGGCGACACCCCCGGTGACGAAGATGTGCTTGGTCGTCGTGGATTTGGGCGGCATGGCCAAGAGGGAGCTCCCGTGGTCGCGATCTGGGGTGCGGTGCGGCTGCCTGGCCGGAGAGATCTCCGGGGTCGCCGTCGCTGCGGTTCGGGGGTTTCTCTCCCACCGGTCCACGGGCTACCAGGGTATCAGCGACCGGAACCGATGGCTTCCGGCCACGCTCCGCACACGTCCCGCCACGAACCTGCACGACCGTCCCGGTTTCTCACCCCTTGCTCACCCGTTCGGCGGACCCGGGTTGCCCGGAGCGGCACGCAGATCATCTACGTGCGTCGTATCCTGCTCGGACATTCGCTGCCGAGCCCGGCCGGTAACACGGCACCACCCCTCGCCCGTAGCCTCCGGAACAACGAGAGCTCGTCAGTTCGTTGAGCAGAGATTGTCGAGAAGCGACAGTCGTTTTGCCTCACGGCCGAAGCGGCTGCTTTGCTTCACCGCTCAACGACGATTTACAACACCCCTTGACCGCACTAGCGAGAGCCCCCTTGTTCCCAAGAGGGGGTGACGTGGCCGTTCGACTGGAGTTGCACGTGGCCGGGCGCATCGAAGACTACGCACTCATCGGAGACATGCAGACCGCCGCGCTGGTCTGCCGGGACGGCACGGTGGACTGGCTGTGCCTGCCCCGCTTCGACTCGCATGCCATCTTCGCCGGACTGCTGGGCACCGAGGAACACGGTTTCTGGCGGCTCGGCCCCGCGCACGCCTCCGACTCCCCGCCGCCCACCGCGGCCCGGCGCAGCTACCGCGGCGACTCCCTGATCCTGGAGTCCGAGTGGGACACGCCGCGCGGCACGGTCCGGGTGATCGACTTCATGCCCCCGCGTGACGGCGCGCCCCAGCTGATCCGGATCGTGGAGGGCGTCTCGGGCCGGGTGCCCATGCGCTCGACGCTGCGGATGCGTTTCTCGTACGGCCGGGTGGTGCCCTGGGTGCACAAGCACGAGGGCCGCACGGTCGCCGTCGCGGGCCCGGACTCGGTGTGGTTCGACACGGAGGCCGAGACCTACGGCAAGTCGCTGACGACGTACTCGGACTTCACGGTCGCCCCGGGCGAGCGGATCGCGTTCACGATCTCCTGGGAGCCCTCGCACAAGCAGCCCCCGGCGCTGCCCGAGCCGGAGCAGTCGCTGACGGCGACGGAGGACTTCTGGCGCGAGTGGGTCGAGCACTGTACGTACCACGGCCCCTACCGCGAGGCGGTCATCCGCTCGCTGATCACCCTCAAGGCGCTGACCTACGCCCCCACGGGCGGCATCGTCGCCGCCCCGACGACCTCCCTGCCCGAGGACATCGGCGGCGTCCGCAACTGGGACTACCGCTACACCTGGCTGCGCGACGCGGCCATCACCCTGTCCTCGCTGCTGCGCACCGGCTACCGCGAGGAGGCCCGCGCCTGGCGCGAGTGGCTGCTCAGGGCGGTCGCGGGCGACCCGGAGAACCTCCAGATCATGTACGGCATCGCCGGCGAGCGCGAGCTCGGCGAGGCCGAGCTGGACTGGCTGCCCGGCTACGAGAACTCCGCGCCGGTCCGGGTCGGCAACGGCGCCGCGCACCAGCTCCAGCTGGACGTCTACGGCGAGGTCACCGAGGCCCTGCACCTGGCCCACATGACGGGCCTGGCCCGCAACGACTACGCCTCCCTGCTGCAGCTGAAGCTGATCCGCTACCTGGAGGACCACTGGCAGGAGCCGGACGAGGGCATCTGGGAGGTGCGCGGCCCGCGCCGGCACTTCGTGCACTCCAAGGTGATGGCCTGGGTCGCCGTCGACCGCACGATCAAGCTGATCGAGTCCGGCGACGCGGACGGCCCGCTGGAGCGCTGGAAGGAACTGCGCGACGAGATCCACCGGGACGTGTGCGAGAAGGGCTACGACAAGGAACGCAACACGTTCACGCAGTCGTACGGCTCCAAGGAGCTGGACGCCTCCCTGCTGCTGATCCCGCAGATGGGCTTCCTGCCGCCGGACGACAAGCGCGTGATCGGCACCATCGAGGCGATCCAGCGCGAGCTGTCCACGTCGGACGGCTTCATCCTGCGCTACCCGACGCAGGGCGAGCACGAGGGCGTCGACGGCCTGTCCGGTGACGAAGGCGCCTTCCTCGCCTGCTCCTTCTGGATGGCGGACGACCTGGCGATGATCGGCCGCGTGGACGAGGCCCGCAAGCTGTTCGAGAGGCTGCTGTCGCTGCGCAACGACCTCGGTCTGCTGGCCGAGGAGTGGGACCCCCGTCTCCAGCGTCAGGTCGGCAACTTCCCGCAGGCTTTCAGCCACGTTCCGCTGATCGACACCGCGCTGCGCCTGACGGCCTCGGGGGCCTACGGCGGCTGAACAGGACCGCCGGCCGAAGCCTGCCTACGCTGGGATGCATCAGCCCCTGCACGAAAGGGGGCGCCCCATGGCCTCCCCATCGAAGGCGGGCGCGGCCCTCGCCGCGCTGCGCGAGGATCTGGTCGGCGACGTGTTCGCCCCCTCGGACGCGGGCTACGACGAGGCCCGCACGGTCTTCAACGCGATGATCGACCGCCGGCCCGCGGTCATCGCCCAGTGCGTGGACGAGGACGACGTCGTGCGGGCCGTGCGGTTCGGAAGGGACCTCGATCTGAACATCGCGGTGCGCGGCGGGGGGCACAGCGTGGCGGGCACGGCGGTCAACGACGGCGGCCTGGTCGTCGACCTGCGGCACATGCGCGCGGTGAGCGTCGATCCCGCGGCCGAGGCGGTACGGGTCGCGGGCGGCGCCACGATGAGCGACCTGGACCGCGCCTGCCAGCCGCACGCCCTCGCCACGACCGGCGGCCGGGCCTCCACGACCGGGGTCGGCGGGTTCGTCCTCGGCGGCGGCTCCGGCTGGCTGGACCGCTGGTGCGGGCTGGCCGTGGACAACCTGGTCGGCGTCGAACTCGTCACAGCGGACGGCGAGCGGGTGCACGCGAGCGCCGACGAGAACCCGGAGCTGTTCTGGGGCCTGCACGGCGGAGGCGGCAACTTCGGCGTCGCGACCGCGCTCACCCTGAAGCTCCACGAACTGCCGGAGTTCTCCATCGCGCTGGTGCTGTACCTCCCGGAGTACGGCCGCGAGGTCACCCGCACCTACCGCGAGCTCATCACACTGGCCCCCGACGAGGCGAGCGGCGGCGTGCTGTATCTCACCGGCCCGCCCGAGGAGTTCGTACCGCCGCACCTGGTCGGCAAACTCCTGTGCGGTGCGCTGCTGACGTACGCCGGGCCCGAGGAGGACATGCGCAAGCTGGCCGAGCCCCTGCTGGCGCTGCCGCACGAGTCGGCGCTCGTCGGGGCGATGCCGTACGCCGACGTCCAGTGCATGCTCGACGATCCGCCGGGGATGCGGAACTACTGGTCGGCGGAGTATCTGACGAGCGCGCCCGACGCCTACCTGGACGCGTTCTGCGCCGGGGGCGACGCGATGCCGCCGACCGGCACCATTCATGTGCTGTTCCCGCAGGGCGGGGCGATCGCGTCGGGCCCGCACGAGTACCCCGTGCCCTACCGGGACGCGCCCTGGGCCGTGCACCCCTTCGCGATCTGGGAGGACCCCGCGGACGACGAGCGCTGTGTGAAGTGGGTCCGCGACGTGCGCGCGGCGGCACAGCCGTGGAGCACGGGCGCGGTCTACCTCAACTTCATCGGCGACGAGGGCGCCGAGCGGGTCGTCGCCGGACTGGGCCCGGAGAACACCCGCCGCCTGGCCGACCTGAAGCGCCGCTACGACCCGGACAACGTGTTCCGCTTCAACCACAACATCAGGCCGGCCTGAGCGGCCCGTACGGTCAGGCTCCCGCCGGGCCCCGTCGGCGTCCGTGCACCCCCTGCCGATGAACGCCCTCGGAGATGTCAGGAGGCCGGCCGCACAGGTAGCGTCCGCCTATGGACAGCGCGACGAACAGCGGATTCGACACTCACGGCGCCGGGATCACCGTCCGGCGGGCGCTGGAGCTGCCCGGTCTGCGCAGCGGGCTGCCCGAGATCCTCGCGGGCGCCGACCGGCTGGGGCGGACCGTGCGCTGGGTGCACGCGGGCGAAGTGCCCAACATCGCCTCCCTGCTCAAGGGCGGGGAACTGCTGCTGACCACGGGCTACGGCCTCGGTACCCGCCCGGCCGACCAGCGCGCGTTCGTGCGCACCCTGGCGGAGCGCGGCATCGCGGCGCTGGTCATCGAGCTGGGTGCCCGTTTCACCCGGCTGCCCGCGGCCCTCGTCGACACGGCCCGCGCGGCCGGACTCCCACTCGTCCAGCTGCATCGCCAGGTCCCCTTCGTGACCGTCACCGAGGAGATCCACACCGAGATCGTCAACGGCCACTACGCGCTGCTGCAACGGGCGGAGGAGGTGCACCGCCGCTGCACCGAGGCCCTGCTCGGCGGCGGTGGCGTGCCCCAAGTGCTCGGCATCCTCGCGGACTTCAGCGGCAACCCGGTCTTCCTGGAGGCCACGGACGGGCGGCTGCTGTACGCGGCCGGCGCCGGACCCGAGGGCGCGGACCCGTTGCAGGTGTGGGAGGGGCTGCGGGGGCAGCACAAGGACGTGCCGCCGCCCACGGGTTCGGTGCTGGTGGACGTGCCGGGCGGCGGGCAGGGCGCGGGGTCGGTCCGCGGCCGGATCGTCCTGCTGCCCGTGCTGGGCCCGCTGGCACCGGTGCACCGCATGGCCGCCGAGCGGGCCGCGGGCATCCTCGCCGTGGTGCTGATGCAGGCCCGCCAGGAGGAGGAGCTGGCGGCACGCGGGCGGGGCGACTTCCTGACCGATCTCGCGGAGGGCCGGGTCGCCGCCGAGGACGCCCCGGCGCAGGCGCGCGTGCTGGGCTTCAAGCCGGGTGACGGCCCGTTGCTGCCGGTCGTGATGCGGCTCGGGGACGTGCTGTCGCCGGGTGGGGGTACCTCCCGCTCGAGCGGATTCGAGAGTGGGGGAGGCTGGGCGGTGCTGGCGCGCGCCGTCGGTGAGGAGCTGGCCTCGGTGGGGGTGCCGGTGCTGCTGGGCGTGCGGCCGGTGGAGGGCCGGGTGCCGCTGCTGGTGGGCCTGCGTGCGGAGACGGAGCGCTCGGCGGTCGCGGACCGGGTCGCGGTGGCGCTGCGGGCGGGCGTGGAGCGGGCCGGGATCCAGCGTCCCGGGGCCCGTCCACCGGTCGTGGTGGTCGGCGTCGCGGGCGGCTGGACGGCGGCCTCGGCGGGCCTGCGGCACGCGGCGGAGACGGCTACGGCGGCGCAGGGCCTGGCGGACCGCCCCTGGTACGACGCCCGCCGTCTGGACATCGACCTGCTGCTGTGGCGGCTGCGCGACCATCCCGACCTCGCGGCCTTCGTGGACCGGGCGATCGGCCCGCTGCGCGACCACGACGACCGCTCCAGGCCGCCTCTGCTGCCCACCCTGGAGACGTACTTGGCGCACGCGGGCCGCAAGGCGGAGACAGCCCGCGAACTGCACCTGAACCGGCAGACGCTCTACAACCGCCTCGCCCGCATCGGAGAGTTGCTCGGCACCGACCTCGACGACCCGCAGACGGTGCTGGCGTTGAGCCTGGCACTGCGGGCCAGACGGCACGTCGCCTAGAGCCGCGCTCAGATCATGGGCCGGGGCTGCGTCAACTCGTCGTAGACGCTCAGCACTTGGGCCACCGTCTCGTCCTCGGTCGGCCAGGTCGCCGCCTGCCGCACACCCCGTTCCCGCAGGAGGTCCTGCCGCTCGGGGTCCGCGAGCAGTCGTACGACGGTGTCGGCGAGGGAGCCGGCGTCGCCGTACGGGACGAGTTCGGCGGCGTCGCCGACGAGTTCGGACATGCCGCCGACGTCGGTGGCGACGAGCGGCACGCGCGCGTGCAGGGCTTCCTGCGCGAGGACGGACCGCGACTCCCAACTGCTGGACAGCAGGGCGATGTCGGCGGCGGCGAGCAGTTCGGAGACGTCGTCGCGGCGCCCGATGAGCCGCACGGGCAGCTCCTCGTCCTCGATACGGCGCTGGAGCCCGGCCCGCAGCGCCCCCTCTCCCGCGATCACGACCAATGGGGCGGGGTCGAGCTTGCGCCACGCGCGCGAGGCGTCCAGCAGTACGTCGTATCCGCGGTGCCGCTCCAGCGATCCGACCGCGATGAGCAACGGCCGTCCGGTGGCGCCGAGTTCGGCACGCACCTTGGGCCGCCGCCGGTCGGGGTCGTCCTTCTCGGCCTCCGGCCGGCGGCCGGGCAGGGCGACGGCAGCGAGCCGCGCGTCCCGGGCACCGGTGCGGCGGGCCCGGTCGACCAGCGCCGAGGTGGTGCCGAGGACGACGGAGGCGGCCTTGACGACCCGCCGCTCCAACAGCCGCACGAGATGGGCGCGGGCACCCTCGGCGTGTGCCCGGTCGTGCCAGGTGACGACGAGCGGAGTGCGCCGTCCGCTGAGCGCCAGCACCGCGCGGAAGGAGGCGTGCAGCCCGTGCGCGTGCACCAGGTCGGCGTCCGCGCACACCGCCCGCAGCGCGGCCACGGAGGCGGGATCGCTGCTGCGCGGCACGTGTACGTGTTCGGCGCCGGAGCCCGTGAAGTCGTAGGAGCGGTCGGCCTCGACAGGGGCGCACACGGTGACCCGCACGCCCCGCGCGACCAGTCCCGAGGCCAGCGATCGCACGTGCGCGCTGCTGCCGGCGTTGCCGCCGCCCAGCACCTGCACGGTGCGCAGCGACGACTGGCCGTGCGGTGAGTGGCTGCTCACGGGGGTCACGTGGCCGGGGCTCCTGGTCGTGGGTGGGACGGTCACGAAGAACGTACAGAAGGATCGGGCGGAGGGGGTGTACCGCGAGGATCCCTTCGCGTACGACGTGTTTACGCCAAGGATGCCAGGACGCACGGGTGTTCCGGGACCGTCGGGAGTACGAGGGCGGGCAACGCGGCGGCCGGAGTCACCTGCACGAGTGAGTCGCGGTGGACGTCGTGCACGAACACGCGCACGTGGCGCATGTCTCAACGACCGGAGCCCCCTGTGGCTCAGGCCCCGCCCAACGTCCGTATCTTTTCGCTCACTTTGTCCCCGTACACCGCCGCGGCCACGACAGCGGCCGCATGCGCGACCAGTCCGGCGCGGCTGTTCCCGACCACGACGGCCGCCCCCAGGGCGGCGCCCAGCGCATGCGCTCCGGTGTCGCCGATCATCGCCCGTTCACCGAGGTCGTCGGGCAGTACGGCCGCGGCGGCGCCCATGGCGGCGGCGGCGATCCCGGCACCGGCACGGAGCAGCCCCGGCGCGCCGAGCGCGAGCACCGAGGCGGCGGCCCGACCGGGCCGTACGTCCACGAGGTTCACGAAGTGCGCGGCGCCGGCGATCACGACCCCGGAGAGCAGCTTGTCCAGCGGCCGCTCCTTCAGGAACGCCCCCGCGACGAGTCCGGCGGCCGAGATCCCGAACAACTTGACGGCCCCGCTGGTGACTTCGCCGTCCCGCAGGGCGCGCAGATGCGCCCGGAAGCCGCGTCGCGCGTCATCCGCCCCGGCGATGTCGTCGTACGCCCCGCAGATCCCGGCGACCGCCACGGCGACCCCGGCGGCGGGCGACACCCGCCCCGTCCCGACCGCGACGGCCAGCGCCGAGGCGGGCCCGGCGTACAACCCCACGTGCCGCCCCGCGTAGTTCTTCCGCTCCCAGCGCTCGCGTCCACCGGGGGGCTTGGCGCGCAGGGCGCCCGCGGTGGCGCGGGTGAGGGCGGCGGAGAGCGCGAGTCGCCTGATCATCCGGCCACCCTACGGGCCCCTGGCACGCGCCCGTGGGTGTCTTCCCGATCATGCCGGCGACACGCGCCACGGCATCCCTAGCCGTCGGACCGGGCCGTCTCCAACAGTTCCTCGGCGTGCGCCCGGGCGGTCTCCGAGTCCTCCTGACCTGCCAGCATCCGGGACAGCTCCCGGACCCGCTCCTCGCCCTCCAGGACCTTCACGCCGGAGCGGGTGACCGACCCGTCGTCGGTCTTCTCGACGAGCAACTGCCGGTCGGCGAACGCAGCGACCTGCGGCAGGTGCGTCACGACGACGACCTGCGCGCTCTTGGCCAGCCGGGCGAGCCGGCGCCCGATCTCCACGGCCGCCTTGCCGCCGACGCCGGCGTCCACCTCGTCGAAGAGGTACGTCGGCACGGGATCGGTCCCCGCGAACACGACCTCCACGGCCAGCATCACGCGTGAGAGCTCACCGCCGGAGGCGCCCTTGGCGATCGGCCGGGGCGGCGCTCCCGGGTGCGGGGCGAGCAGCAGCTCTACCTCGTCGACGCCCGACGGGCCGTAGGCGACCGCTCGGCCGCCGACCTCGACGCCCTCGGGGTCCTCGGTCTGCCGCAGGGCGAACGACACGCGCGCGTGCGGCATGGCGAGCGAGGCCAGCTCCGCCGTCACGGCGGCGGCGAAGCGCTCGGCCGCCTCCGTGCGCGCGTCCGTCAGTGCCTGCGCCAGGCCGCCCAGCTCGGCGCGCAGCGCGTCCCGCTCGGCGGTCAGCTCGCCGATCCGGTCGTCGTCGCCGTCCAGTTCGGTCAGCCGGCTGCTGCCCTCCTCGGCCCAGGCGAGCACGGTGGCGATGTTCTCGCCGTACTTGCGGGTGAGCGTGGTCAGCGCGGCCCGCCGCTCCTCGACGGCCGCGAGCCGCAGCGGATCGGCGTCCAGGTCGTCGGCGTACCCCGCCAGCTCCCCGGCGACGTCGCCCAGCAGGATCCCGATCTCCCCGATGCGGTCGGCGAGGGCCGCCAGCGCCGGATCGTGCGAGCGGACGGCGTCCAGGGCCCGCTGGGCGCCCGCGACGAGTGTGGCCGCGTCGATGCCCTCGGGGTCCTCCGGATTCCCGGCGAGAGCGGCGTGAGCGGCCGTGGCGGCGGACGACAGGGCCTCGGCGTGCCCGAGCCGCTCGGCCTCCTCGGCGAGCTCCACGTCCTCGCCCGCGCGCGGCTCGACACCGGCGATCTCGTCGAGCCCGAACCGCAGCATGTCGGCTTCCTGGGCCCGCTCACGCGCGCGCGTGACGATCTCCTCCAGCTCGACGGCGACCGCCCGCAACCGCCGGTAGGCCTCGCCGTACTTGGCGAGCGGCACCGCGACGGCGTCGCCCGCGTACCGGTCGAGCGCCTGCCGCTGCCGGGTGAGCTTCAGCAGGCCCTGCTGGTCGGTCTGCCCGTGCACGGCCACCAGCTCGTCGGCGAGCTCGGCCAGCATCCCCACGGGCACGCTGCGTCCGCCCAGATGGGCCCGGGACCGCCCTTCGGCGGAAACGGTACGGCTGATGAGCAACGCACCGTCGTCGAGCTCCGCCCCGGCCTCCTCCGCCCGTACGACCGCCGACGTGCCCTTGGGGACGGTGATCCGCCCCTCCACGACCGCTTTCTCGGCCCCGATCCGTACGAGTGCCGGGTCCGCCCGCCCGCCGAGCAGCAGCCCCAGGCTGGTGACCACCATGGTCTTGCCCGCACCCGTCTCGCCCGTGACGGCGGTGAACCCCGGCGACAGCTCGACGACCGCGTCGTCGATGACTCCGAGCGACCGTATCCGCATCTCCTCCAACACGGACACGACCTTACGAGGTCAGGTACCGGGGACGCGACGCCCCCCGGTCCCAGTCATGTGAAGGTCCAGGTGACGAATGCGTACCGACAGCACATTGTCACTCGGCCGAGTGGAGATACCCACGGGCGCGGGGCTGTATCGATCTGCGGCTCCGCCGCGTGGGCGCGACCGGCCGCAACGGGCCCGCAGTCGCCGACGCACCCCTTCACGCCACGGCGAACGGGCTAATGCGGCGCCCCCCGCCACCCGGAAACCGGCAACGCGAACTTCGCCACGAGCCGATCGGTGAACGACGCGTGATGCAACCGAGCCAGCCGCACCGGCACGGCCCCCCTCCGTACCTCCACCCGCGCCCCCGGCGGCAACTCCACGGTCCGCCGCCCGTCACACCACAACACCCCCGGCGGGATGTGCGGCAGCACCTCCACGGCGAGCACCGAGTCCGGCGAGGTCACCAGCGGCTTCGCGAACAGCGCGTGCGCCGAGATCGGCACCATCAACAGCGCCTCGACCTCGGGCCACACCACGGGCCCGCCCGCGGAGAACGCATACGCCGTGGACCCGGTCGGCGTGGACAGCACGATGCCGTCGCAGCCGAACCCCGTCACCGGCCGCCCGTCGATCTCCAGCACGACCTCCAGGAGCTTCTCGGCGCCGGCCTTCTGCACGGCCGCCTCGTTCAGCGCCCAGTCCGTGTGCACGATGTCGCCGTTCTGGTGCACGACGACGTCGACCGTCATCCGCTCCTCGACCTCGTACGCCTTGGTGACGACCCGGTCGACAACCTTGTCCAGGTCGTCCCGCTCGGCCTCCGCGAGGAACCCGACACGCCCGAGGTTCACACCCAGCATCGGCACCCCCGACGCCCGCGCGAACTCGGCGCCGCGCAGCAGCGTCCCGTCGCCGCCCAGCACGATCAGCAGCTCGCATCCGTCGAGACACTGCGGGGTCGCCTCCTTGACGAGTTCCACCTCGTCCGGCAGGGGCAGGTCCTGCGCCTCGGCCGACAGCACCCGCACGCCGATCCCCGACCGCAGCAGTCCCTTGACCACCAGCTCGGCGCTGCGGATGGCCGCCGGCCGCCCGGTGTGGGCGAGGAGAAAAACAGTACGAGCTGAGTTCTGCATCAACGCGGCCCCTCCGCCACTGCTCGGTCAACGTCGGCCGGGTCCAGAGCAGGCGCCCCGGCACGCAGCCACAGAAAGTACTCGACATTCCCGGAGGGTCCGGGCAACGGACTCGCCGTGACCCCGTTCACCCCGAGCCCGAGATCCCACGCCTTCTCGGCGACACCGCGCACGGCCTCCGCCCGCAGTTGCGGACTCCGTACGACTCCCCCACTGCCCAGCCGTTCCTTCCCCACCTCGAACTGCGGCTTCACCATCATCACCAGATCGGCGTCCGGCTTCACGCACCGCACCAGGGCGGGCAGTACCAGGCCGAGCGGGATGAAGGACAGATCCCCCACGACAAGATCCACTGGTTCCCCATCGATCGCTTCGAGCGTCAACTCGCGTACGTTCGTACGGTCCTTGACGGTGACGCGTTCATCGCTTTGGAGAGTCCAGGCGAGTTGTCCGTATCCGACGTCCACGGCGACGACGTGCGCTGCTCCGGCCCGCAGCAGCACGTCGGTGAAGCCTCCGGTGGACGCGCCGGCGTCCAGCGCCCGCCGCCCGCGCACCTCGAGCCCCTGCGGCACGAACGCCTCCAGCGCGCCCGCGAGCTTGTGCCCGCCGCGCGAGACGTACTCGGGATCACCGGCGCCGGCCTGGACGACGATCGCCGCCGCGGTCTCCACCTGAGTGGCCGGCTTGGTCGCGACGGTCTTGCCGACGGTCACCCGTCCGGCGGCGATCAGCTGGCTGGCGTGCTCACGCGAGCGCGCGAGCTTCCGGCGGACCAGCTCCGCGTCAAGACGGCGGCGTGCGACTCCTGCCACGTTCGGTTCAGCTCCTCATCCCAGGCATCGACGGGGGCGCCGGAGGTCCCGGGCGGGCGTCGAGCGCGGTCAGCGCGTCGCGCAGCCCCCGGTGTACATCCTCGTACACCTCCAGGTGCCCGTCGGTGGCGAGGTGGTCGGCGTCACCGAGGCGCTCCAGCCGGGCGTCCACCTCGGCGTCGCCGGTGGGGACGCGGGGGACGTTCAGCGGGGCGGGGGCGGCCGGGTCGTACTCGGGCTCGGCCGCGAGCCCGGTCGCGTCCTCGGCCGCGGTCTCCGCCTCGGCCTGCGCCACCGGGATCTGCGTCTGCGGAACCGTGTCGCTCATGCCCAGACGCTACCCCGAACCGCTGGGGTACCGTCGATCGCGATGGCCACGATTGAGGAGTGCCGCGCCGCACTCGAAAAGCTCTCGGACAACATGCAGCACGCCGAAGGGGACGCCCGCTCGGCGGCGGCCCTCGACCGCTCGGTGAGCTGCCACATCACCGACCTGGACGTCACCTTCGCCGGCCGCATGGCGGGCGGCCGGATCCACGTCCACGACACACTCCAGGGCGCGCCCCGCGAAAAAGCCCAGATCAGGCTGAGCATGACCGGCGACGACCTGGTCGCCCTGGTGGCGGGCGAGCTGCACTTCGCCAAGGCCTGGGGCGCGGGCCGCGTGAAACTGCACGCGGGGATGCGCGACCTGCTGCTGCTCAGGAAGCTTCTGTAGCCGCCACCTTGTCGCCCCGGGCCGGCTCGGCGGCCTCCCGCTCGGCCGGGTTCTTCGGGCCCTGCTCCTTCTTGACCTGTTCTCGCGCCTTGCGCGCCGCCGGGACCACCAGCGGCGTGCCGGTCTCCGGGTCGCCGATGACCTGGCAGCGCAGCCCGAAGACCTCCTCGACCAGCTCGGCCGTGACGATGTCGTTCGGCGCGCCCTCGGCGATGACGGCCCCGCCGCGCAGGGCGATGAGGTGGGTGGCGTAGCGGGCCGCGTGGTTGAGGTCGTGCAGCACGGCGACGAGCGTGCGGCCCTGCTCCTCGTGCAGTTGGGCGCACAGGTCGAGGACGTCGATCTGGTGCTGGATGTCGAGGTAGGTCGTCGGCTCGTCGAGCAGCAGCAGCGGCGTCTGCTGGGCGAGCGCCATCGCGATCCACACACGCTGGCGCTGGCCGCCTGACAGTTCGTCGACATAGCGATCGGCGAGCTCGGCGACGCCGGTCTGCGCCATCGACTCCTGGACGACCCGCTCGTCCTCGGTCGACCACTGGCGCAGGATCCCCTGGTGCGGGTACCGGCCGCGGCCCACCAGGTCGGCGACGGTGATCCCGTCGGGCGCGATCGAGGACTGCGGCAGCAGCCCGAGCGTGCGCGCGACCTTCTTCGCCGGCATCGACTGGATGACCTGGGCGTCGAGGAGCACCCGGCCCTGGCTGGGCCTGAGCATCCGCGACAGTGCCCGCAGCAGCGTGGACTTGCCGCACGCGTTCGGGCCGACGATCACGGTGAAGGAGTTGTCGGGTATCTCCACCGACAGCTGCTCCGCGATGACCCGCTGGTCGTAGGCGAGGGTGACGTTGTCGGCGGACAGGCGGTTCACAGTGCTCCTTCGGTTGTCCGGCCCGCTGCTGAGGCCCTTGCTGTTCCTGCTGCCGCCGTCGCTCATATCCGGCCCGCCTTGCGCTCGGTGACCAGCAGCCACAGCAGATATACGCCGCCGAGCACACCCGTGACCACGCCCACGGGCATCTGGTCGGCGCCGAAGACCCGTTGGGAGATCCAGTCGGCGGCGACGAGCAGCGCGGCGCCCATGCACAGGGAGGGCAGCAGGTTCGGCCCCGGCGAGCGGGTCAGGCGCCGGGCGAGCTGCGGGGCGGTGAGCGCCACGAAGCTGACGGGACCGGCGGCGGCGGTGGCGGCCGCGGTCAGCAGCACGGCGGCCAGCATCAGCAGGAGCCGTACGCGTTCGACGCGCACCCCGAGGGCGTACGACACGTCGTCGCCCATCTCCATCATCCTGAGCCCGCGCGCGTTGGCGAGGACGAGCGGCACGAGGATGCCGCACAGCGCGAGCAGCGGCCAGACCTGGGCCCAGTCACGGCCGCTGAGCGAGCCGGTCATCCACACGACCGCGCGGGCCGCGTCGACCAGGTCGGCCTTGGTCAGCAGATAGCCGTTGACCGCCGTCATGATCGCGGACATGCCGATACCGACCAGGACCAGTCGATAGCCGTGCACACCCCGCTTCCAGGCGAGCAGATAGATGGCGAGACCGGTCGCCAGTCCGCCCACCAGTGCGCCGACGGTGACCTGGCCCGCGCTCCCGGAGAACAGCACGATCACGACGAGCGCGCCGGCCGTGGCACCCTGTCCGAGGCCGAGGATGTCCGGGCTGCCCAGCGGGTTGCGGGACAGCGCCTGGAACAGCGCGCCACCGAGGCCGAGCGAGGCCCCGACCAGCAGCCCGACCAGCACCCGCGGCAGGCGCAGCTCGTTGACGATGAATTCCTGCCCGGCGTTGCCCTCACCGAACAGTGTCCTGAGGACGTCGCCGGCCCCGATCGGGAAGTCGCCGGTGCCGATCAGCAGCACGCTCGCGGCGAGCCCGGCGAGCAGCAGCAGCAGGACGACGGTCAGCGCCCGCACGTCCAGAAGGACGGAGAGCCCGCCCGGGGTTCGTACGGCACGGTTGGCGCGGCCGGACTTCACCGCGTCCGGCGCATCGGCCCTCGGTTCGCTCTTCACCGCGGTCCTCACAGCTGGGCCGTCCTCCGCCGTCGTACGAGAAAGATGAAGACCGGTCCGCCGAGGATGGCGGTGACGATGCCGACCTGGAGCTCGGAGGGGCGGGCGACGATCCGGCCGATGATGTCGGCACCCAGCAGCAGCACCGGCGACAGGACGGCCGCGTACGGCAGGATCCAGCGCAGGTCGGGCCCGGTGAAGGAGCGCACGACGTGCGGCACCATCAGGCCGACGAACACGATCGGCCCGCACGCGGCGGTCGCGGCACCGCACAGCACGGTGGCCGCGAGCATCGACAGCACCCGGGTGCGGTTCAGGTCGGCGCCGAGCGCCTTGGCGGTGTCGTCGCCCATCTCCATGGCGTTGAGCGGCCGGGCGAGAGCGAACGCGAGGACCATGCCGGCCACGAGGAACGGCAGCACCTGCTTGATGGTGGAGTCCGTCGCCGAGGTCAGCGAACCGACCGTCCAGAAGCGCATCCTGTTCAGCGCCGCACTGTCCATGATCATCACGGCCTGGAGATAGCCGTACAGGGCCGCGCTGATCGCCGTACCGGCCAGCGCGAGCCGGACCGGCGTGGCGCCCCTGCTGCCGCCGAGGAACCAGACCATCGCCCCGACCGCGGCGGCACCGAGGAAGGCGAACCAGACGTAGACGTTCAGGCTGGTGATGCCGAAGAAGGTGATGGCGGTGACGACCGCCGCGGACGCGCCCGCGTTGATGCCGAGCAGACCCGGATCGGCCAGCGGGTTGCGGGTGAGCGCCTGGAGCACGGCCCCGGCGAGACCCAGCGCGGCGCCCGCGAGCAGTCCGAGAAGGGTGCGCGAGATCCGGTCGTCGACCACGACGTCGCCGTAGGTGCCCGAACTCTGGAACAGCCCGTGCCAGACCTCCCCCAGGGACAGCTGTTTCGCCCCGATCGCGATGCTGGCCAGCACAACGGCCAACAGGATCAGGACAGAGACGAGCAACCCAACGGCGCGTATCGCCCGTCGGGTTGGCGGCGCGGACACGGACTCCGCGCGCTGTTCGGGAGGACTGTCGACCAACACGCAGTTAGGTTAGCCTACCCTCCCATTCAGCCACGATCCCGCTGCATGTGCTCCCTCACACCGCGGCCGTCCTGCGATTCACCACCCCAGCCGCGCCAGCACCTTCCCGGAGTCCAGGGCGCACGAGCCGTCGCCGGCCGCCGTCCAGGCCGCCGCGCACAGCGCCCGCAGCCCGTCCAAGGGCGTCCCGTCACCGTCGAGTTCCAGCCGGTCCGCCCGCGCGGTCGCCGTCCAGCCACCGCAACGGAAGCCCTCTGCCTGCTCGGCGACGTCCGGCTGCCCGGTGAGCAGCCCGCGCAGATCGGCGTCGACATAGGTCGGCCGGTGCTGCGGCGGCGCGGCGAGCAACTGGGCGCCGTCGGTCACACCGGTCAGGACGAGCAGCGAGTCGACCTCCCCGCAGAACGCGCCCTCGATGTCCGTGTCCAGCCGGTCCCCGACCACCAAGGGCCGCTCGGCGCCGGTACGCAGGATCGTCTCGCGGTGCATGGGAGGCAACGGCTTGCCCGCCACCTGCGGCTCGGCGCCGGTGGCGATCCGTACGACCTCCACCGCGGCGCCGTTGCCCGGCCCGATCCCGCGGGCGCCGGGGATCGTCAGGTCGGTGTTGGACGCGAACCAGGGCACCCCGCGCGCGATGGCGTAGCACGCCTCCGCGAACCGCCCCCACACCAGCTCCGGTCCGCCGTACCCCTGCACCACGGCCGCCGGATCGTCGTCCGCCGACTCGACCGGCTCAAGACCGCGCTCGCGCAGGGCCACCCGCAGCCCCTCGCCGCCGATGACGAGCACCCGGGCGCCCTCCGGCACCTGCTCGCTGATCAGCCGCGCGGCCGCCTGTGCCGAGGTGATGACGTCGTCGGCGCCCGTGGGTATCCCCAGCGCCGTCAGATGCGCGGCCACGACGTCCGGCGTCCGCAGGGCGTTGTTCGTGACGTACGCGAGATGCATCCCGTCCGTCCGCGCCGCCGCGAGCGACTCGACGGCGTGCACGATCGCGTTCCCGCCCGCGTACACCACACCGTCGAGGTCGAGCAGCGCCGTGTCGTACGCCTCGCTCAGGGCCCGGCCACTGCCCGAGGGCCTCGTCCTGACGCTCTGGCTCATTTGGCATCGCTCCTCGTTCGACGGCTTTCCCCCGATCATCCCCCATGCCACCGACACCCGTACGATGCCGGGATGAACACAGCAGGTCACCCGGAAGCAACGGCGCGCCGAGGCCTCGAACTGACCCCGTTCCGAGGGCTGAGGTACGACCCCGACCGGGTCGGCAGCCTGGCCGCCGTGACATCCCCTCCGTACGACGTCGTCGTCCGCCCCGACGGCCTGCACCACCTCCAGGACTCGGACCCGCACAACATCGTCCGCCTGATCCTGCCCCAGGCCGACACACCGGCCGCCCGCAACGAACAGGCGGCCCGGACCCTGCACCGCTGGCAGTCCGAAGGCGTACTGACCACCGACACCGACCCCGGTCTCTACGTCTATGAACAGGCCGACGGCGACGGCATGCTGCAACGCGGCGTCATCGGCGCCCTGCGTGTGTCGGAGCCCTCGGAGGGCCTGGTCCTGCCGCACGAGGACGTCATGCCGCACGTGGTCGCCGACAGGGCGGACCTGATGCGCGCCACGTCCGCGAACCTCGAACCCCTGCTGCTGACCTACCGGGGCAACGGGACGGCGGCCGACACCTCCTCGGTCATCGAGCGCACCATCGAAGGCCCACCGCTTCTCGCGACCACCACCGAGGACGGCTTCAGCCACCGCCTGTGGTCGATCACCGACCCCGCCGACCTGGCCCGCATCCAGTCGGACCTGATCCACCGCCAGGCCCTGATCGCCGACGGCCATCACCGCTGGGCGACCTATCGACGTCTACGCGCGGAGCACGGCTCGCCGAGCCCCTGGGACTACGGCCTGGTCCTCCTGGTCGACACGGCCCGCTACCCCCTGCGCGTGCGCGCCATCCACCGCCTCCTGCACGGCATGCCGGTCCCCGACGCCCTGGCCGCCCTCGACGGCCACTTCCGCGTCCGCCGCCTCGAAGTCCCGCTCGCCGCAGCGCTGGAGACCCTGGCCGACGCGGCCTGCGCGGGCAACGCCTTCCTCATCGCCGGCGACGGCGCCTTCCACCTCGTCGACCAGCCGGACGCCGCCCTCCTCGCCCGCACGGTCCCCGGCGACCACCCCGCCGCCTGGCGCACCCTGGACGCGACGGTCCTGCACGCCACGCTCCTCGCCCACGTCTGGCACGTCCCCGAGGACGACCCCACCCGCATCGCGTACATCCACGACACCGCCGCCACCGTCGAGAAGGCGGAACGCGACGGCGGTACGGCCGTCCTGATGCACCCCGTCCGCGAGGACGTCGTACGCGACCTGGCCCGCCAGGGCGTCACCATGCCCCGCAAGTCGACGTCGTTCGGCCCGAAGCCGGCGTCCGGCCTGGTACTGCGCGCCCTGGACCTCTAGAACGCCGAAGGGGCGGGACCCGTTGCCGGATCCCGCCCCTCACGTCACTCGTCGCTACTCGCCGCGGTCCTCGTCGGCCTCGCCGCGAGCCTCCCGCTCGTCGCCCTCGTCCTCGTCCCCTTCGAAGGCGTCGACGAACTCCACACCGTCCAGCTCCGCGAGCCGGTCGGAGGCGTCCGTGCTGCCGTCCTTGTCGGCCTCGACGGCCTTCGCGAACCACTCACGCGCCTCACCCTGCCGTCCGGCGGCGAGCAGCGCGTCCGCGTAGGCATACCTGAGCCGCGCGGTCCACGGCTGTACGGAGTTGGAGGCGAGCTCGGGGCTCTGCAGCGTCACGATGGCCGCGTCCAGCTGCCCCATGTCACGCCGGGCGCCGGCCGCGACGAGCCGCATCTCCACCTGCCCGGCCTTGTCGAGCTTCTGCACCTCGGGAGCCCCGGCCATGTCCAGCGCCTTCTCCGGCCGTCCGAGCCCACGCTCGCAGTCGGCCATCAGCGGCCACAGCTCCACGCCACCGGTCATCCGCCGGGCCGCCCGGAACTCGGCGAGCGCCTCCGCGTACTTCTGGTTGGCGTACGCGGCGAACCCGCCCGCCTCCCGTACGGCCGCGACACGCGACGCGAGCCGAAGGGCCACCTTGGAGTAGCCGTAGGCACCCTCAGGGTCCTCGTCGATGAGCCGCGCGACCATCACCAGGTTCCTGGCGACGTCCTCCGCGAGCGTCTTCGGCAGACTCTGAAGCTCCTGCCGTACGTCCTTGTCGATCTCGTCGCCCGTGACGTCCTCGGGGATCGGCAGCCGCTTGATCGGCTCGCGGTCCCTGTCACGGTCCCGCTCATCCCGGAACCGCCCGCCACCACGCCGGTCGTCCCGCCGGTCGTCACGCCGGTCGTCACGCCCACGGAACCCTCCGGGACGCCCGCCACGGTCGTCCCGACGCGGCCCACGCCCACCGCGGTCGTCCCGCCCACGGAACCCACCGCGCTCGCCACGGTCACCGTCGCGGCGGTCGTCGCGCCGATCGTCACGGCGGTCATCCCGACGGTCGTCGCGCCGGAAACCACCGCGGTCACCGCGGTCACCGCGGCTGTCGTCACGCCGGAAACCACCACGGTCGCCGCGCTCGCCACGGCTACTGTCACGACGGTCGTCGCGCCGATCGTCCCGACGGAACCCACCGCGGTCACCGCGGTCACCCCGGTCATCCCGCCGGAAGCCACGGTCCCGGTCGTCACGACGGAAGCCACCACGGTCGTCCCGGCGGTCATCACGCCGATCATCCCGACGGTCGTCGCGCCGATCATCACGGCGGTCATCGCGCCGACCGTCACGCCGGTCATCCCGGCGGTCGTCCCGCCGGAAGCCACGGTCGCGGTCATCGCCCCGGCGGTCGTCGCGACGCCCGTAGCCACCACGGTTGTCGTCGCGCCTGTCGTCACGCCGGCCGTACCCGCCGCGGTCGTCGTCCCGACGCGGCCCACCCGGCCGGTCGTCACGACGGAAGGACGGACGGTCACCGTCCCGCCGGAACCCACGGTCACGATCCCGGTCGTCCCGACGCGGCCCACCCGGCCGGTCGTCACGACGGAAGGAGGGACGGGGCCCACGGTCAACGTCACGACGGTCGTCGCGGCGGTCATCACGACGGTCGTCCCGCCGATCGTCTCGGCGGTCGTCACGTCGGCCGTAGCCACCACGGCTGTCACCGCGACTGTCATCACGACGGAACCCGCCACGGTCACCGCGGTCATCCCGCCGGAAGCCACGGTCCCGGTCGTCACGACGGAAGCCACCACGGTCACCGCGGTCTCCCCGGTAACCGCCTCGATCACCGCGGTCACCGCCGTCCCGTCGCCGCTGGTCGCGCTCCGGTCGGTCGTCGGGAGAGTTGGTGGACATGGGTGACTCCTGTCTTCAGTACCGCAATCATTGTAAAAACAAAAGGACCCCTGGTCCCAGCTGAACGCTGGGACCAGGGGTCCTCCAAAGATTGTTCGGCGGCGTCCTACTCTCCCACAGGGTCCCCCCTGCAGTACCATCGGCGCTGTAAGGCTTAGCTTCCGGGTTCGGAATGTAACCGGGCGTTTCCCTCACGCTATAACCACCGAAACCCTAATGGTTTCGAGCGAACAAGCACACTTTTCTTTTGTCTGTTCTGCTCTAAGCCGACAACGGTCGTTGTCTCAGAACT
>NZ_JBYIVZ010000054.1:0-66980 GCF_057710365.1 Streptomyces sp. bgisy027 | reverse complement strand
GGTGTTCAGAAGAGACTTGTCGGGCGTGTCAGACATAAGGGATACGACTCCTCAGCCGGCGGTGTGGGCGACGTACTCGTCGGCGGAGAGCAGGTCGGCCGGCTCCTCCGTGATGCGGACCTTGAACAGCCAGCCACCCTCGAAGGGGGCGGAGTTCACGAGCGCCGGGTCGTTCACCACGTCCTCGTTGATCTCGGTGACCTCACCGGTGACGGGGGAGTACAGGTCGGAGACGGACTTGGTCGACTCCAGCTCGCCGCAGGTGTCACCCGCGGTCACGGTCGAGCCGACCTCGGGGAGCTGGGCGTAGACGACGTCGCCGAGCGCGTTGGCCGCGAACTCGGTGATGCCGACCGTCGAGACGCCGTCCTCGGCGGTCGACAGCCACTCGTGTTCCTTGCTGTAGCGCAGCTGCTGGGGGTTGCTCATGGCCTGAATTCTCCTGTACGCGCGGGAGTGGTGATGAATGAGGGACCGCTGGATGCGTGCGTGATCAGCGGAGATGTGCGCAGGGTCACGCACGTGTGCCGCTGTCAGTCTCTTCTTGCGGCGCTACTTCTGCCGCTTGTAGAACGGCAGCGCCACGACCTCGTAGGGCTCGTGGCTGCCCCGGATGTCCACGCCGACCCCGGCGGTGCCGGGCGCCGAGTGCGCGGCGTCGACGTACGCCATGGCGATGGGCCTGCCCAGGGTGGGGGAGGGCGCACCGGAGGTGACCTCGCCGATGACCTCGCCGCCGGCGACGACCGGGTACCCGGCACGCGGGACGCGACGCCCCTCGGCGATCAGGCCGACCAGCACGCGCGGCGGGTTCTGGGAGGCGCGCTCGGCGGCCTCGGTGAGCGCCTCGCGCCCGACGAAGTCGCCCTCCTTCTCGAACTTCACCACCCGGCCGAGCCCGGCGTCGAAGGGGGTCAGGGCGGTGGTCAGCTCGTGGCCGTACAGCGGCATGCCCGCCTCCAGGCGCAGCGTGTCCCGGCAGGAGAGCCCGCAGGGGACCAGGCCGACGCCCTCGCCGGCCTCGGTGAGCGCCTGCCACAGCTGCACGGCGTGCTCCGGCTTCACGAACAGCTCGAAGCCGTCCTCGCCGGTGTAGCCCGTGCGGGCGATGAGCGCGGGGACGCCGGCGACGGTGCCGGGCAGGCCGGCGTAGTACTTCAGGCCGTCCAGGTCGGCGTCGGTCAGCGACTTCAGGATGCCGGGGGACTCGGGGCCCTGGACGGCCAGCAGCGCGTAGGCGTCGCGGTCGTCGCGGACCTCGGCGTCGAAGCCGGCGGATCGTTCCATCAGGGCGTCGAGCACGACCTGGGCGTTGGAGGCGTTGGCGACGACCATGTACTCGGTCTCGGCGAGCCGGTAGACGATCAGGTCGTCGAGGATGCCGCCGTCGGCCTGGCAGATCATGGTGTAGCGGGCGCGGCCGACGCCGACGGAGGCGATGTTGCCGACGAGGGCGTGGTTCAGCAGCCGGGCCGCGTCCGGGCCGGTCACGGTGATCTCGCCCATGTGCGAGAGGTCGAACAGGCCGGCCCTGGTGCGTACGGCGTTGTGCTCGTCGCGCTCGGAGGCGTAGCGCAGGGGCATGTCCCAGCCGGCGAAGTCGGTCATCGTCGCGCCGAGCGAGCGATGCAGGGCATCGAGCGCGGTACGACGGGATTCGGTGCTGCTCATCGGTCCGTTGTCTCCCAAAGGCATGACAGGCGAGGTCGTTCCTCCCCATCTGTCATCGGAACCTGAGAGGTTCGCCATGATCCCGAAGACGGTGATCACGGCTTGCACCTTGGGTGGAGCCGCTGCGCACACAGCGACCCGCTTTTCAGATGTGCCTCGCCCGCGCGGTAACGGGGCCTGAGAGATTCAAGGGAGGGACTTGCTCCTTCGGCGCCCCAGCGATGCACCGATGCACTGCTGGGAACTCTCCCGCGCGGATTCAAACGGCCGGTATGCAGTTGGCGCCGCCATCATTGCATGCCGGACCCCGTCGGGGGCAGGCCATGTCTGTAACCGGCTTGTGGCAGGAAGCGAACGAAAAGGAAGAGATCCTCTATTACCTTCTCTTTACGCTCAGTGGGGATGGGGACTCCTGACCCCGGAGGAGGACGATGACGGTGAACCGCACCACGGCGTACGCCACGACCTCGGGCGTCGCGCTGCCCGAGCAGAGCGCGGCACCCCGTGTCGAAGCGCACGTCGCGTGCCCCGCGCCCGTGGTCCGGGATCTGCGCGAGCGCTCCGGTCACAGCCCGCACGCGCTGCTCTTCGGCCCCAAGGACCTCGTCGTGATCACCGGCCTGCCCGGCAGCGGCAAGTCGACGCTCATGCGGCGGACGGTGAAGGGTCTGCGCATCGACTCCCAGGACACCCGGGACCGCTGGGACGCCCGGATGCCGGGCTTCCTCCCGTACGCCGTCTACCGCCCCCTGGTCCGCCTCGCGCACTACGCCGGGCTGCGCCGCGCGCTGCGCTCCGGCGAGGGCGTCGTCGTGCACGACTGCGGCACGCAGGCCTGGGTGCGCGGCTGGCTGGCCCGCGCGGCGCGCCGCCGGGGCGGCACCCTGCATCTGCTGCTCCTCGACGTGACGCCGGGCACCGCCCTGGAGGGCCAGCGCGAGCGCGGCCGGGGCGTCTCGCGGTACGCCTTCCTGCGGCACCGCCGAGCGGCCTCCCGGCTGCTGCGCTCGGCGGCGAAGGGCGAGCTGCCGCAGGGCTGCGGTTCGGCGGTGCTGATCGACCGGGACGCGGCGGACGTGCTGCGCCGGATCGGTTTCGCGGGCTGACGGTCCGCAGCCCTGGCGGGGGCGGACACCGGCTAGCCTTCTGAGCCTCAGACGTGGTTCACAGCAGGCGGTCAGACAGATGGACTTCCCAGCGGATCTCCCCGCGGACTTCTCGGCCCGGGCCCACCTCCACCCGCACGGAGGCTGGCCCGGCAACGAACTGGAGGAGGTGCTCTCCTCCTCCCTCGGCACGCCCTCGGCGGGCGGCCGGATCATCGAGGTGCTGGGCCGCAGCTTCGTGTGGGTGCCCCTGCCCAACGGCGGCGGCCCGCACAGCGGCCCGCTGGATCTGCCCACGGTGGAGATCGGGGGCCAGGGGTACGTCCCGGTCTTCAGCTCCGAGGAGCAGTTCCGGCAGGTCGTCGGCTCCCACATGGCGTTCACCGTCGCCCCGGCCGTGGAGTTCGCGCGCGGCCTGCCGCCGCACGTGGGCATCGCCGTGAACCCGGACGGCGTGGTCGGCGTCCCGCTGCCCCCGGCGGCCGTCGCCGAGCTCTGCCGGGTGGGCCGCACCCCGCTGGACGGCTCCACCTCCGGCGGCCGGGTCAAGCTCTACGAGCCGGACTGGCAGGAGGACCCGATCGACTTCCTCGCCGCGGCCTCGGCCGAGTTCGCCGCGACCGGCGTGGTCGCGACGGCCCGCCGCTGCCTTGCGGCGATCGAGACGGCCGCCCCGGTGATGTTCATAGGCGTCGAACTCTCCCACTGGGAGGGCGACCTGCGCGCCGCCCCCACCGAGGCACTGTCCCGAGCCCTCACCCGCACCCCCCTGCCCTGGCAGGTCAACCTGGTCCTCCTGGACGTGGCCCAGGACCCGGTGATCGAGTGGATGCGCGCGAAGGTACGGCCGTTCTACACGCGCGACTCCTGACGCCCGTCAGGGGCAGCGCCCCTCCACAGGCGCGGGGAACTGCGCGACAAGCCACCCACGACCCGCGGCAAGCAGCCCACAATAGGACCCGAGCTCCATCCGGCTCTCCCAGCGGAGCGCCTAAGCTTGGGCTCACAAGCCATGTTTCCCGAAGGGGCGGTACATCGTGAGCGCGAGCGGCACAACCTCGACCGGACAGGTCGAGCACATGCTGCGCCAGGTGACGCCCGGGCGCTACGACGCCTACGAGGCCCTCCTGCGGGCCCTCGCCACCCCTTCCACCGGCCAGGTCTGGATGCTGCTCTGGCACGGCCAGGCCGGCTCCCCGGACGCCCAGTACGGAAACATGGAGGTCGACGGGTACGGCTACGCCCCGTGCGTCACCTCCGCCCAGGAGCTCTCCGCGAGCGGCTGGAACCGCAGCTATGAAGTGGTCGACGGCGTCGACGTGGCCCGCACCCTCTACCCGGATCACTACGGCCTCTGGCTGAACCCGCACGCCCCGGGCGGCGGCGTCGGCATCCCCTGGCTCGATCTGCGCCGCATCGCGACCGGCCTGGACCGCCAGCCCGCCGGTCCGCTGCGGCTGTCGGAACCCGGCATCGAGATCCCGCAGTTCTACGCCCTGCTCGCGCAGAACGCCCACCGGACCCAGGCCGTCCGCTCGTTGCGCCGCGCCTGGGTGCAGCCGGCGCTCGGCGCGCCGTATCTCGCCATCGGCCTCGATGTGTACGACACCAGCCCGCCCGCGGTGGACTCGGTGCGCTCGATGATGCTCCAGTCGATCGCCGCGGTCCCGGACGGGCTGCCGGTGTCGACCGTGGCGATGTCCGACGAGGACGATCCGATCGCCATGTGGATGCGCGCGAGCACCCGTCCGTTCTACGACCGCGAGGCGCACGCCGCACCCGCGCAGGCACCCGCCGGCGGCTACGGTTACCCACCGGCACAGGGCCGTTACTGATCATCGAAGGCGCTAATCTACCGTTCCGTCGGTATCCCGACTTCGTAGGCGCGCAAGGGTGTTGACTGCGGTTTCATAGGCAAATCTCCGCGCGTAGATGCGATCGGAAGGTCCTGGTCCGCCCCCATACGCCCCAACTGACTCGCGTCCGCCGGGCGTTACCCGCTGTTCGGATAACGGAACCCCCCAGACAGCATCACGGTTGCGCATACTTTCCCTGTCACCTCTGGCAACAGATCGCCAAAGCGTTGAAGACTCCCCGCAAGACGTGGGCCGGTCGGTCCTGTGTACGAGAAAGCAACCGCTACAGCGGCAGCCATGGGGGTCGACAACCGTCGGCCGAGAGGGGTCAATCTCACCGTGACCGCACCGATCGAGACAACGGGGGCGGAGGCTGAGGCGCAGCCCGAGGTCGTGCTCTCCGGAGTCAAGAAGAGCCAGATCGAGGGGCGTTCGCTCTCCCAGATCGCCTGGATGCGCTTCAAGCGTGACAAGGTCGCCGTGGCCGGAGGCATCGTCGTTCTCTGCCTGGTGCTGATGGCGGTGCTCTCCAAGCCGATCCAGTGGGTGTTCGGCCTCGACCCCAACAAGTTCAACCAGGACCTGATCGATCCGGCTCTGCTGGCCCCCAAGGGCGGCTGGGGCGGAATGAGTTGGGACCACCCTCTGGGCGTCGACCCCCAGTACGGCCGCGACATGCTCGCCCGCATCATCGACGGCTCCTGGGTGTCGCTGGTCGTCGCGGGCGGCGCCACGCTCCTGTCCGTGGCCATCGGCACGGTGCTCGGCGTGATCGCCGGGTACTACGGCGGCTGGGTCGACAGCGTTATCAGCAGGCTGATGGACACCTTCCTGGCGTTCCCGCTGCTGCTGTTCGCGATCTCGATCTCCGCCTCCGTGCAGGACGGCTTCTTCGGGCTGGAGGGTCTGACGCTGCGCATCTGCGTGCTGATCTTCGTGATCGGCTTCTTCAGCTGGCCGTACATCGGCCGCATCGTCCGCGCGCAGACGATGACGCTGCGCCGGCGAGAGTTCATCGAGGCCTCCACGAGCCTCGGCGCCCGCGGGCCGTACATCCTGTTCCGCGAGCTGCTCCCCAACCTCGTCGCGCCGATCCTCGTCTACGCGACGCTGATCATCCCGACGAACATCCTCTTCGAGGCCGCGCTGAGCTTCCTCGGAGTCGGTATCGCTCCGCCGCAGGCCTCCTGGGGCGGAATGCTCAGCAACGCTGTCGATCTGTACACCGCAGATCCGCAGTACATGTTCGTGCCCGGATTGGCGATCTTCATCACCGTCCTGGCCTTCAACCTGCTGGGTGACGGGCTGCGTGACGCCCTCGACCCTCGCAGCAAGTGATCCATCGATAGAGGGGGCTTTCCTCAGGTGAAGACGAGAAGGGTGACCGCCGCGATCGCGTCGGTCCTGGCGCTCTCGCTGGGTGCTGCCGCATGTGGTGGCGGGGATGACAGTGACGACAACGGCGGAGGCAACGGCAAGAAGGACGCCGCGCTGTCCTCCATCGTCAACGCGTCGACGAAGAAGGGGGGCACGGTCACGTACGAGCACTCGGACGTTCCCGACTCCCTGGACCCGGGCAACACGTACTACGGCTGGGTGCAGAACTTCTCCCGCCTCTACGCGCGTGCGCTGACGACGTTCAAGCCGGCTGCCGGCAAGGAAGGCCTGGAGGTCGTCCCCGACCTGGCCGAGTCCCTGGGTACGCCGAGCGCCGACGCCAAGACCTGGACGTACAAGCTCCGCCAGGGCCTGAAGTACCAGGACGGCACGCCGATCACGTCCAAGGACGTGAAGTACGCCATCGAGCGTTCCAACTTCGCGCCCGAGGCGCTGTCCAACGGCCCGACGTACTTCAAGTCGTATCTTGAGGGCGGCGACAAGTACAAGGGCCCCTACAAGGACAAGTCCGCGGACGGCATCAAGTCCATCGAGACGCCGGACGACAGCACGATCGTCTTCAAGTTGAAGCAGCCCTTCGCCGACTTCGACTACCTGGCGACGTTCTCGCAGACGGCTCCGGTGCCGCAGGCCAAGGACACCGGCGCGAAGTACGTGCAGAACATCGTGTCCTCCGGTCCGTACCAGTTCGAGTCCTACGAGGAGGGCCGCAGCGCCACCCTCGTGCGCAACAAGAACTGGGACGCCAAGACGGACCCGATCCGCAAGGCGCTGCCGGACAAGATCTCGATCAAGTTCAAGGTCAACCCGGTGACGGTCGACAACGACCTGCTCTCGGACAAGATCACGGCCGACGCGGCGGGCACCGGTGTCCAGCCGGCGACCCAGCCGAAGGTGCTGACCGGTAAGAACGTCGCCTCGACGGACGCCTCTTACGCCGGTGCGACGCAGTACATCGCGCTGAACGTCAACGTGAAGCCGTTCGACAACGCCGACTGCCGCAAGGCCGTGCAGTGGGCCGTCGACAAGAAGTCCGTCCAGGACGCCATCGGTGGTTCGCCGAAGGGTGACGTGGCGAGCACGCTGCTGCCCCCGTCGGTGAACGGCTACACCAAGTTCGACACCTACGCCACGGACGGCAACAAGGGCGACGTGGCCAAGGCCAAGGAAGCCCTGAAGGCGTGTGGCAAGCCGAACGGCTTCGACACGATCCTGACCGCGCGTTCGGACCGTCCCGCCGAGGTGGCGACCGCCACGGCCGTTCAGGCGTCGCTGAAGAAGGTCGGCATCAACGTCGAGATCAAGCAGTTCCCGTCGGGCAAGTACTTCTCCAACTTCGCCGGTGTCCCGAGCTACGTGCACGACAACAAGCTCGGCATGCTGTCGATGGCCTGGGGTGCCGACTGGCCGACCGGCTTCGGTTTCCTCGACCAGATCGTCAACGGCGCGGCCATCAAGCCCTCCGGTGGCAACAACCTGATGGAGCTGGACGACCCGAAGATCAACAAGGCCCTGACGGACGCGATCGCCAACACCGACGACGCGGCCCGCACCAAGGCCTGGGGCGACATCGACAAGATGGTGATGGACAACGCCTCGGTCGTCCCGCTGATCTACCGCAAGAACCTGCTGTACCGGCCGGAGTCCGCGGCCAACGTCACGGTCACGCAGGCCTACCTCGGCATGTACGACTACACGCTGCTGAGCTCCACCAAGTAGTGGCCGTCAGGCCGGATTCCCCGAAAGGCAGGTGAAGGCGCCGGATGGCCGGGGCGGGCACAATCCGCCCCGGCCGTCCGGAGCCGTACAGCTGTGGCTGCGTACATCATCCGACGCGTCTTCGGCGCGGTGCTGTTGCTGCTGGTGGTCAGCGCAGTCACCTTCGCGATCTTCTTCCTCGTGCCACGGCTCGGTGGCCAGACCGCCGACCAGCTGGCCACGCAGTATGTCGGCAAGGACGCCAACCCCGAGTCCGTCGCCGCCATCAAGCAGAACCTCGGGCTGGACCAGCCCATCGCCGTCCAGTACTGGGACTACATCAAGGGCCTCGTGGTGGGCGCCGACTACAAGTTCGGTCCCGACGCCACCCGTTGTGACGCCCCCTGCTTCGGCTACTCGTTCAAGAGTCACGTCGAGGTGTGGCCCCAGCTGACGGAGCGGATTCCGGTCTCCTTCTCGCTGGCCGTCGGTGCCGCCGTGATCTGGCTGATCTTCGGTGTCACGACCGGCGTCATCTCGGCGCTGCGCAAGGGCAAGCCCATCGACCGCATCTCGATGTTCATCGCCCTCGCCGGCGTCTCCCTGCCGATCTTCTTCACCGGCCAGGTGCTCAACGCCCTGTTCGTGTACGAGATCCCCATCTGGGACAGCATCGAGTACGTCCCGTTCACCGAGAATCCGGCCGACTGGGCCTGGCATCTGATCCTGCCCTGGATCAGCCTCGCCTTCCTCTTCTCCGCGCTCTACGCCCGACTCACCCGGGCGGGCATGCTGGAGACGATGGGTGAGGACTACATCAGAACGGCGAGGGCCAAGGGTCTCAAGGAGACCACGGTCGTCGCCAAGCACGGCCTGCGCGCCGCGCTGACGCCGATCGTGACCATCTTCGGCATGGACTTCGGCATCCTCGTCGGCTCCGCGGTGCTCACCGAGACCGTCTTCTCCTTGCAGGGCATCGGTGCCTACGCGGTCCAGTCCATCAAGGACAACGACCTGCCCATCGTGATGGGCGTGACCCTGGTCGCCGCGTTCTTCATCGTCTTCTGCAATCTCGTCGTCGACCTGGTGTACGCCGCCATCGACCCCCGGGTGAGGTACTCGTGAGCAAGCTCGAGAAAGCGGCACTCGGCGAACCCGCCGCGGCCGCCCCGTCCGACACGGACGGCGCCTTCCTTTCGGTACGCGATCTGCGTATCCACTTCAACACGGACGACGGTCTGGTGAAGTCCGTCGACGGCGTCAGCTTCGACGTGCAGCGGGGCAGGACCCTGGGCATCGTCGGCGAGTCCGGCTCCGGCAAGTCCGTCACCTCGCTCGGTGTGATGGGCCTGCACCGCTCGGCCAATGCCAAGGTCACCGGTGAAGTCTGGCTCGACGGCCAGGAGTTGATCGCCGCCGACCCCGACGAGGTCCGCCGGCTGCGCGGCCGCAAGATGGCGATGATCTTCCAGGACCCGCTGTCGGCGATGCACCCGTACTACTCGGTCGGGCAGCAGATCGTCGAGGCGTACCGGGTCCACCACAAGGTCAGCAAGAAGGAGGCCCGCACCCGGGCCATCGAGATGCTGGACCGCGTGGGCATCCCCGAGCCGAACAAGCGCGTCGACGGCTACCCGCACGAGTTCTCCGGCGGTATGCGCCAGCGCGCCATGATCGCCATGGCGCTGGTGAACAACCCCGAGCTGCTCATCGCCGACGAGCCGACCACCGCCCTGGACGTCACCGTGCAGGCGCAGATCCTCGACCTGATCCGGGACCTGCAGAAGGAGTTCGGCTCCGCGGTCATCATGATCACGCACGACCTCGGTGTCGTCGCGGAGATGGCCGACGACCTGCTGGTGATGTACGGCGGCCGGCCCGTGGAGCGCGGCCCCGCCGACTCCGTCTTCTCCGAGCCCCGCCACCCCTACACCTGGGGCCTGCTCGGCTCGATGCCGCGCCTGGACCGCGAGGAGACCGAGCGTCTCATCCCGATCAAGGGCTCCCCGCCCTCGTTGATCAATGTCCCGTCCGGCTGCGCCTTCAACCCGCGCTGCCCGTACGCGGACATTCCGAAGGACGACGTCACCCGCACGGTCCGCCCCGAGCTGACCGAGGTCGGCGAGCGACACTGGGCCGCCTGCCACATGGGCCAGGAGCAGCGGGAGCGTATCTGGACCGAAGAGATTGCGCCGAAGCTGTGAGCGACGAAAAAGCGGTGAACATCCCCGCGCAGAAGGACAGCGACACCCTCACGAAGGACGGCGCCGCCGACGGCGAGGTCCTGCTGAGGGTCAAGGGCCTTCAGAAGCACTTCCCGATCCGCAAGGGGCTGCTCCAGCGGCAGACCGGCGCGGTGCGCGCGGTCGACGGCCTCGACTTCGAGGTCCGCAAGGGCGAGACGCTGGGCGTCGTCGGCGAGTCGGGCTGCGGCAAGTCGACGATGGGCCGGCTGATCACCAGGCTGCTCGAACCGACCGGCGGCACGGTCGAGTTCGAGGGCCGGGACATCACGCACCTCGGCGTCGGGCAGATGCGCCCGATGCGCCGTGACGTGCAGATGATCTTCCAGGACCCGTACTCCTCGCTGAACCCGCGGCACACCATCGGCACGATCGTCGGCGCCCCCTTCAAGCTCCAGGGCGTCATGCCGGAGGGCGGGGTGAAGAAGGAGGTCCAGCGGCTGCTGTCGGTGGTCGGTCTGAACCCCGAGCACTACAACCGCTACCCGCACGAGTTCTCCGGCGGTCAGCGCCAGCGCATCGGCATCGCGCGCGCCCTCGCGCTCAACCCGAAGCTGGTCGTGGCCGACGAACCGGTCTCCGCCCTGGACGTGTCGATCCAGGCGCAGGTCGTGAACCTGCTGGACGACCTCCAGGAAGAGCTCGGCCTCACGTACGTGATCATCGCCCACGACCTGTCCGTCGTACGGCACGTCTCGGACCGCATCGCGGTGATGTACCTCGGCAAGATCGTCGAGCTCGCCGACCGCGAGTCGCTCTACACGGCGCCGATGCACCCGTACACCAAGGCCCTGATGTCGGCGGTGCCGATCCCGGACCCCAAGCGCCGCGGCACCAAGAGCGAGCGGATCCTGCTGCGCGGCGACGTGCCCTCGCCGATCTCGCCGCCGAGCGGCTGCCGCTTCCACACGCGGTGCTGGAAGGCGACGGAGGTCTGCAAGACCACGGAGCCGCCGCTGCTGGAGCTGCTGCCCGGCCGGCGTGTGGCGTGCCACCACCCCGAGAACTTCGAGGACCAGCAGCCGCAGGAGACCGTCCTGCTGTCGGTGGCCAAGGAGGCGGCGGAGCTGTTGGCCGACGAGGTGCTCACGGAGTCGGCGGCCACGTCGGCGGCGGTCGCGGCGGAGGTCACGGCCACGGAGGCCGAGGACGCCGTGGCCGAGGACACATCGGTCGCTGAGGACGAGGCCTCCGAGGCTGAGGCGACATCCGAGGCTGAGGCGACATCCGAGGCTGAGGCGACATCCGAGGCTGAGGCGACATCCGAGGCTGAGGCGACCTCCGAGGCTGAGGCGACCTCCGAGGAGCAGGCCGGGGAGCCGTCCTCCGAAACCACCGAGAAGTAACCCAAGCCGGGCCCCTGCCTTCCTTTGCAAGGCGGGGGCTCTGTGCTGGGTGAGAATGTACGGGTGTTCCAGCAACTGTTCAGCCCGTCCGTCCAGCACACGCTCGACCTGATCGGCATCTTCGTCTTCGCGATCTCCGGCGCCCTGCTGGCCGTCCGCAAGAACTTCGACGTCTTCGGCATCGCCGTACTCGCCGAGGTCACGGCCCTGGGCGGCGGGCTGTTCCGGGACGTGGTCATCGGGGCCGTGCCCCCGGCCGCGTTCACGGACCTGGGGTACTTCCTCACCCCGCTGCTCGCAGCTCTCCTGGTCTTCTTCCTCCACCCGCACGTGGAGCGCATCCAGACCGGCGTGAACGTCTTCGACGCGGCGGGCCTCGGCCTGTTCTGCGTCGCCGGGACGGCGAAGGCGTACGACTACGGCCTCAACCTCACCGCCTCCGTCGCCCTGGGCCTGGCGACCGCCGTGGGCGGCGGTGTGCTGCGTGACGTCCTGGCCAACGAGGTGCCGTCACTGCTGCGCTGGGACCGTGACCTGTACGCGGTCCCGGCGATCGTCGGCGCCACGATGACCGTTCTGTGCATCCACTACGACGCCCTGAACCCGCTGACCAGTGCGCTCGCGGCCGTCACGGCCTTCGTGCTGCGTCTGCTGGCGATGCGCTTCCACTGGCGAGCTCCGCGTGCCTGGAACCGGCGGTCGACGGTGCGAGAGGAGTAGTCCCGGGCGCCGTGCCGGTGCGGTGCTCGTCGCCCATCACCTCGGTCAGCCAGCGGAAGGCGGGCACGACCTGCGGCTTCCACAGCGCCATGGTGTGGCCGCCGGCGTCCGTCGGGACGAACACGACGTTCACGGTCGTGGGCGCCTTCGCGATCCGCTGGAGGGCCATGGCCGCCTCGTAGCCGTCGTTCGGCTGACCGGACAGGTACAGCGCGACGCGCGGCGGGATGCGGGAGTCCTTCAGCAATTCGCAGGGGTTGTTCGCGGCCCGCAGCGCCGGGGACCTGCCGGCCAGCGACTGGGGCACCGCGGCGGGGTCGTTGTAGCCGGACATGCTGACCGCGGCCCGGTAGCGGTCGGGGTGGGCGACGGCGAGCTTCGCCGCGCAGTGCGCGCCCGCCGAGTACCCGGCCACCGCCCAGCCGTCCGGCGCGGCCTGCGCCCGGAAGTTGTCCCGGACCATCTTCGGCACGTCGACGCTGAGCCAGCTGTCGGCGTTGACCTTGCCCGGGATGTTCGCGCAGCCGGTGTCCTTGCCGGGCAGCAGCGCGGTGCGCGGCGAGACGATGATGAACGGCTCGATCTGCCCGCTGCGCATCAGCGGCGCCAGCTGCTGGGCCGCGTCCATCGTGCCGTACCAGGCCTTCGACGAGCCCGGATAGCCAGGCAGCACCTCGACGACCGGGAACCTGTGGTTGCGGTAGGCGGGCTGGTGGTACTGCGGCGGCAGCCAGACGTGGACCTCGGCGTGCACTCCGGACACCCGGCCCTTGAGGTGCGTGACGAGCACTCCGCCCTCCGCGCGCATGCCGGGCCCCTTCGCCTGCTTGAAGGTCTGCCGGACCTTGGGCAGCTTCTCCAGCGCGATCCCGCCCGTGCCGCTCGCCCCGAGATCGGCGGCCTCGTGCACATGGTCGCTGGAGCCGAGCAGGTCGCCCCAGTTGTCGTACAGCTGGTTGGAGTTGTTGACCAGCGTGAAGACCAGCGCGACGGCCGTGCCCTGGGCGAACAGCACCATCAGCACCCGGGCGGCGCCCCGCACGACCTTGGGGCCGCCCACCCGTGACCACAGGGCGAGCGGCAGCGCCACGGCGACGACGCACAGGACGACGAGTGTGTAGAGGAACGGGGCCCCGGTGAGACTCATGTCCTGATAGAGGGGGAGATCGGGCCCCGGGTTTCGGACGAGCCGGACACTTGCCGAAAAGTTGCCCGGATCTCACCAGATTCCAAAGCTACCGCTTAGTAGTTAGCTGTTGTACGGTTCATCCATGCCAGAAGCAGCCCCCGCCCCGACGGCCCAGCGGGCCACGATCGGCGACAGCGAGTTCGACCGCGACACCGCGCTCACCCGCCGCGAACCCGGCGTCTACGACATCGACCTCTCCGCCGGCTGGACCATCATCAGCGCCGTCAACGGCGGCTATCTGCTGGCGGTCCTCGGCCGCGCCCTCGCGGACGCCCTGCCGCACGCCGACCCGTTCACGATCTCCGCGCACTACCTCACCGCCTCCCAGCCGGGCCCGGCGGTCGTCCGCACGGACGTGGTGCGCACGGGCCGGACCCTGTCGACCGGCCAGGCCTCGCTCTTCCAGTACGACGAGCAGGGCCGCGAGGTCGAGCGGATCCGCGTCCTCGCCTCCTACGGCGACCTCGACTCCCTCCCCGACGACGTCCGTACGACGGCCAGGCCGCCCGTGATCCCGCCGATGGAACACTGCTTCGGCCCCGAGGACGGTCCCGCCCCCGTCGACGGCAGCTCGGCGATCACCGACCGTCTGATGCTCAAGCTCGACCCGGCCACCCTGGGCTGGGCGCTCGGGCAGCCCTCCGGCCGGGGCGAGATGCGCGCCTGGTTCGGCCTGGCCGACGGCCGTGCCGCCGACCCCTTCTCGCTGCTCCTCGCGGTGGACGCGCTGCCGCCGACCGCCTTCGAGATCGGCATCTCCGGCTGGGTCCCCACGGTCGAGCTGACCGCCCACATACGCTGCCGCCCGGCTCCCGGCCCGCTGCGGGTGTCGGTCACCACCCGCAACCTCGCGGGCGGCTTCCTGGAGGAGGACGCCGAGGTCTGGGACAGCGCCGACCGGCTGGTGGCCCAGTCGAGGCAGCTGGCGAGAGCACGGCTCAGCTGAGACGCGCCCTTCGGGGGCGCGGGGAACGGCGCGACAAGCCACGGGTGACCCGCGGCCGCACACGAACCGCGGTGGCAGCCCGGTAGGCGCACAGGCCGCCGACAGCGGATCCTCAGGTGGGCCCTGGCCGGGGTTGGTTGAGTTCCCGCTCCAGGACTTTTCTCATCCTCCATGGAGCGGTCTCTCATGAAGCGTGCGCGTCTCCTCCCCGCCGTGGCCCTGCTGGCGCTCTCGCCCCTGGCCCTGGTGGCCTGCGGGTCCGGCGACTCTTCGTCGACGTCGAACAGCGGCGGTTCCGGGCAGCGGCAGTCGTGCGGGCAGCCTTCGGGCGCGCCCTCGGACATGCCGAGCGGGGCGCCGTCGGGTGCGGCCTCGGATATGCCGAGCGGGGCGCCGTCGGGTGCGGCCTCGGCCGGTGCGGCTGGTGCTCCCGGTGCCTCCGGTGCGCCGTCGGGGGCGCCCAGTGGTGCGCCTTCGGGTGCGCCCAGTGGTGCTTCGAGCGGTGCTCCGGGCGGTGCGCCGAGTGGTGCTCCGAGTGGTGCTCCGGGCGGGGGGCAGGGTGCTCCCGGTGGGGGACCGGGCGGCGGCTGCGGCGGTGGTCCGGGTGGCGGGTCGGCGCCGAGTGGCGCCCCGAGTGGCGCCCCGAGTGGTGCCCCGAGTGGCGCGCCGGGCGTGGCGGGTTCCGCGACCGACGGCTGACGCGCGACGCGGTACGGCACGGATGAGGGCGGTACTCCCGGTTGCCGGGGGTGCCGCCCTGTTCGTGCTCCCCGGGCTCAGTCCAGCCAGTGCTCCCGGCCGATGCTGATCAGCCGCATCCGGCGGGTCGCGGCCTGCGCGACACGGTGCCGCTCGTCCTCCCGGGCCTCCAGCGCGTCCAGGAACAGCGAGGCCGTGATCAGCATCTGGTCGACGTAGAGGTGGGCGAGCATGAGGAGGTCCTCGTCGTTCCAGCCCTCGGAGAGCGGGTCCTTGGCGAGCGCTTCCTTCACTTCGCCCGCGAACCGGGCCAGTTGGTCCTGGATCGCCTCCCGAACGGACTGCACCCCGCCGTGCCGCTCGCGGGCGATGAAGCGCACATGCGCCGGATGCGTCTCGACATGGCCGGCGATCAGCTCGACGGCCCGCTCTATGCGTCGGTCGCTGTCGCCGACCGAGGAGACGATCGTGCGGATCATCGGGTGCAGACTGCCCAGCGCCTCCTCGACGAGGGCGACGCCGAGGTCGGCCGTGGAGCGGAAGTGCCGGTAGAAGGCGGTCGGGGCGACGCCGACCGCGCGGGTGACCTCGCGCAGGCCCAGGCTGCTCAGGCTCTGCTCCTCCAGCAGTCCCAACGCCGCGTCCAGCAGCGCCTGTCGGGTCTTCTGTTTCTGGGCCTGCCGAAGGCCGAGGGTGTGACTCATGCCATGCAGTTAACAACTGTTCTCTGGAATTGAAAAGCCGTGGGACACGCTAGACTTGGAGTCAGTGAACAGTTGTTACTACAACTGTTCACTCAAATGTAACGAGAGAGAGAATGCAACGAGAGAGATCGTCGCAAGAGATCTCGGAGGGGGATCCGACTCATGCTGTTCCTCGTCGCAGCGCTCCTGCTGCTGGGCGTGATGCTGGGCACCGTCGCCCACGCACCGCTCGCCTTCACCGTCGTCGCCGCCGGCGTGATCGCCGTCTGGCTGGCCGTCTTCGCCGCCCGAGAGCGGCACGCCCGTCGCGACTGACTCCACCGGTCGACTTCGCCGGCCGGACCGAACCGACACACAGGAGCTGACACCCATGCATCTCACCGCACCGGCCACCGCCCGCTCCGGCGCGCGCAGCCGCACCCGTGACGCCGACGGCATGGCCGTGGCGTCCTTCATCCTCGGCCTGCTCGGTCTGCTGGTCTTCAACGTGTTCCTCGGCCCGACCGCCATCGTCCTGGCCGCCGCGGCCCTGTGGCGCGGCACCGGCCGCAAGGGCCGGGCGTACCTGGGCATGGGGCTGGGCGTCGCCGACCTGCTGGTCCTGCTGGCGTTCATCCAGATGGACAGCACGCTGTCCTGGAGCTTCTAGGGGCGGTCGTCGCATGGGCGACGAGAGCACCGACTCCAGTGGGGAAGCCGTAGGGGCACCCCCGGCCGCAACCGGCCGACCTTGACACAAGGCCCCTTACCGGCGCCCTTTAGAATCGTGGCCACCATGGCTTACCTCGACCACGCCGCGACGACCCCCATGCTCCCGGAGGCGGCAGAGGCACTGACCGCCCAGCTGAGCGTCACGGGCAACGCCTCCTCCCTCCACGCATCCGGCCGCCGCGCGAGGCGCACCGTCGAGGAGGCCCGCGAGACCCTCGCGGAAGCGCTCGGCGCCCGCCCCAGCGAGGTCGTGCTGACCTCCGGCGGCACCGAGGCCGACAACCTCGCGGTCAAGGGCCTGTACTGGTCCCGCCGCGACGCCGACCCGGCGAGGACCCGCACCCGCGTCCTGGCCAGCCCCGTCGAGCACCATGCCGTCCTGGACGCCGTCCACTGGCTGGGTGAGCACGAGGGCGCCACGATCGAGTACCTCCCGGTCGACTCCCACGGGCGCGTCCACCCGGACGCCCTGCGCGAAGCGATCGCCCGCGACCCCCACGACGTCGCCCTGGCCACCGTGATGTGGGCCAACAACGAGATCGGCACCGTCATGCCGATCCGCGAACTGGCCGACGTGGCAGCCGAGTTCGACGTCCCCCTGCACGCCGACGCCGTCCAGGCCTTCGGCCAGGTCCCCGTCGACTTCGCCGCGTCCGGCCTCGCCGCCATGACCGTCTCCGGCCACAAGATCGGCGGCCCGTACGGCATCGGCGCCCTGCTGCTCGGCCGCGACCAGACCCCCGTACCCGTCCTGCACGGCGGCGGCCAGGAGCGCCATGTCCGCTCCGGCACCCTCGACGTCCCCGCCATCGCCTCCTTCGCGGTCGCCGGCCGCCTCGCCTCCGGACAACGCGAGTGGTTCGCCCGGGAGATCGGCGCCCTGCGCGACTCCCTGGTCGATGCGGTCCGTACGGCGGTCCCGGACGCGATCCTCGGCGGTGACCCGGCACCCGGCGGCCGTCTCCCCGCCAACGCCCACTTCACCTTCCCGGGCTGCGAGGGCGACTCCCTGCTTCTGCTGCTGGACGCCCAGGGCATCGAGTGCTCCACCGGCTCCGCCTGCACCGCGGGCGTCGCCCAGCCCAGCCACGTCCTGCTGGCCACCGGCACCGACCCCGACCTGGCCCGCGGCACCCTGCGCTTCTCCCTCGGCCACACCTCCACGGAGGCCGACGTCGAAGCGGTCGCCAAGGCGATCGGCCCGGCGGTGGAACGCGCGCGGGCGGCCGGTCTGACCTAGGGCCCCGGCCGGGTCCCATGGAGCGTCGACCGGGCCGCATGGTGTGTCGGCCGGGCCCCATGGTGCGTCGGCCGGTGTCGCTTGGAGCGCTGGCCGGTGTGGCGTGGTGCGCTGGACGGTGTGGCATGGAGCGCTGGCCGGTGTCGCATGGTGCGCCGGACGGTGTCGCATGGAGCGTCGGCCGTTGTGGCATGGTGCGCCGGACGGGCCCCATGGAGCGCTGGCCGGTGTGGCATGGAGCGTCGGCCGGTCTCCCATGGAGTGCCGGACTGTCTCCCGCGGAGTGCCGGCCGGTCTCCCGCGGAGTGCCGGACTGTCTTTCGCGGAGCGCCGGCCGGTCTCACGGGAGCGCTATGCGGGCGCCGTGTGCGCCGCTCGTACGAGCTTCATGTACCGGTCCCAGTCCCAGTGCTTTCCCGGGTCCGTGTGGTCGGTCCCCGGCACCTCCACGTGCCCGATGATGTGCTCGCGGTCGACGGGGATGTCGTAGCGCGCGCATATCCGGGCCGTCAGCCGCGCCGACGCCTCGTACATCTCGTCCGTGAGGTCCTGCGGGCGCTCCACGAAGCCTTCGTGTTCGATGCCGACACTGCGCTCGTTGTAGTCGCGGTTGCCCGCGTGGTACGCCACGTCCAGCTCGCGGATCATCTGCGTGATGCGGCCGTCCTTGCGGACGATGTAGTGCGCGGCCGCCCCGTGCTCCGGGTCCTGGAACACCTTCACCGCGCTGTCGAAGCTGCCCTGGGTGACATGGATGACCACCATGTCAATGCCGTAGTCGTCGGGCCGGTCCGCCCGCCGCCAGTTCGCGTCCGACGCCGCCACCCAGCGCGCGCCCGCGAAGTCGACCTCGCCCTCCTTGCGCGGCTTCTCCACGCCCGGCACCCGCCACCACAGGCGCGCCAACTCGTCCCGGGCCAGCACGGCCGAGCCCACCGCGGCCGCCGTCCCGCCGATGAGCAACGCACGACGCCCGACCTTCCGGTCGCCGTCCTTCGGAGCCTTCCGCTGTCCCATGTGATCGTCAACGGATACCCGGGGGCCCTGGTTCCCGCGCCCCCGTACCCTGGAAGGGTTATGACTGACACCGCGCAGCCCTCCCGCCCCCTCCGCGTCCTCGCCGCCATGTCCGGCGGGGTCGACTCCGCCGTCGCCGCCGCCCGCGCGGCCGAAGCGGGCCACGACGTCACCGGCGTCCACCTCGCGCTCTCCGCGAACCCTCAATCCTTCCGCACGGGCGCGCGGGGCTGTTGCACCATCGAGGACTCCCGCGACGCCCGCCGTGCCGCCGACGTCATCGGCATCCCGTTCTACGTGTGGGACCTCGCCGACCGCTTCCGCGAGGACGTCGTCGAGGACTTCATCGCCGAGTACGAGGCCGGCCGTACCCCGAACCCGTGCCTGCGCTGCAACGAGAAGATCAAGTTCGCGGCCCTCCTCGACAAGGCGCTGGCCCTCGGCTTCGACGCCGTCTGCACCGGGCACTACGCCACCGTCGTGCTGAACGACGACGGCACCCGCGAGCTGCACCGCGCCTCCGACATGGCCAAGGACCAGTCGTACGTCCTAGGCGTCCTGGACGAGAAGCAGCTGGCGCACGCGATGTTCCCGCTCGGCGACACGCTGACCACGAAGGACGAGATCCGCGCGGAGGCCGAGCGCCGTGGCCTCGCGGTCGCGAAGAAGCCCGACTCGCACGACATCTGCTTCATCGCCGACGGCGACACCCAGGGCTTCCTCGCACACCGCCTCGGCAAGGCCGAGGGCGACATCGTCGACGAGTCCGGCGCCAAGCTCGGCACGCACGAGGGCGCGTTCGGCTTCACCATCGGCCAGCGCAAGGGCCTGCGCATCGGCACCCCGGCCCCCGACGGCAAGCCGCGCTACGTCCTCGACATCTCGCCGGTGAACAACACCGTGACGGTCGGCCCGGCGGCCTCCCTGGACGTCGGCGCCCTCACCGCCATCAAGCCCCGCTGGTGCGGCGCCGCCCCGACCGGCCCCGGCACCTACACCGCCCAGCTGCGCGCCCACGGCGGCGAGACCGAGGTGACCGCCGAGCTGATCGACGGCTCCCTGGAGGTCACCTTCACCGAGCCCGTCCGCGGAGTGGCCCCCGGCCAGGCGATCGTCCTGTACGCCGACACGCGCGTGGTGGGCTCGGCGACGATCGCGTCCACGGTACGGGCGACACCGACGGCCGTCTGAGGCGACGGCCCGACGCCGGCGGGGCCGCGCGGTCACTCCGGTCGACGGTGCCGCGTGGTCACTTTGTCGGGCGGGTGGTCGGGTCATCTGGGTCGGAGGTGCCGTGCGGTCACTTTGTCGGGCGGGTCGTCGGGTCATCTCGGCCGACGTCCCGCGCGGTCACTTCGTCCGGCGAGTCGCCCGGTCACTTCGGCAGGCCGGGCCTCCGCGTCACTTCGCGAAGAACTCCGTCAGCACCGGCGCCAGCACGTCCGGCTCCACCATGTGGGTCTGCCCCTCAAGGCTCCGGTACGACCCGCCAGGCACCGTCTCGGCGACCGCGCGTGCCGCCTCGTGCATCCACGCGGGGCTCGCACTGCCCGCGACGGCCAGCACCGGCGCGGTGATCGACGCGAGCCGGTCCCGGGGCACCAGACCGTCGCCCATGACGGCGTTGTCGTAGGCCAGACTGGGCGCGATCGTCTCCATGCCGGCCCACATGGGGGACTGGCGGGCGCCCTGGATCATCTGCTCGGCCATCCCGGTCAGCCGCAGGAACAGCTCGACGGCGTCCCCGCGGCGGCCCTCGTCCAGCGCCTCGGTCAGCCGCTCGGTGTACTCGGCGCGCTCCTGCGCACCGCCCTCGTACACGGCGAACGGCACCTCGTAGACGGCGACCTGACGCACCGGCAGCCCGCTCGCCGCCGCCCGGAGCACCAGCGCGCCGCCCGAGGACGTGCCGTACAGCGCCGCCTCGCCGCCCAGCGCGTCGATCAGCGCGGCGAGATCCTCGACCTCGCGCTCCACCGCGTACGGCGACGCCGCACCGCTCGCGCCGCGCCCGCGCCGGTCGTACACAGCCACTCTGAAGTGCTTCGACAGGGGCACGGCCAGCGGCGCCACCGTGCCCCCGGTGGACATCGCCCCACTGACGAGGATCACCGCCGGGCCGTCACCGCTGGTCTCGTACGCGATGGAGGTGCCGTCGGCCGACTTGGTGTTCTTATCCATGTCTGTGGAGATTGCCGTACGGCGCGAAACTAATCGCTCACGACACTTCGACTTCGTAGAAGCAGAGGTGGTCCTTGATCTCTGCCACGTCCGGCTTCGGGTCCGGATAGGACCAGACGAGGTCCGTCGCGCCCGGCAGCGACCAGTAGGACGCCGTTCCCTTGAAGGGGCAGTACGTGTGGGTGTCGGAGGGGGTCAGCAGCTCCAGCCGTACGTCCTCGGCGGGGATGTAGTAGCGCGGGGGACAGCCCGTTTCGCGCAGGACGAGGGCGCGGTCGCTCTCCGCGAGGACCTGGTCGCCGTGCACGGCCCGCACGCGTCGCGTGCCCTGCTCGATCGTGATCGTGTGTCCATCAGCCATGACAGCGAAAGCGCTCGCGGGCGGCCGGTTCTTCCCGCGTACGGTGGCCGCATGCGAATCTGCGTCTTCCTCTCCGCCGCCGACCTCGACGACCGTTACACGCGCCCCGCGCGCGAGTTCGCGAAACTGCTGGGCAAGGGGGGTCACACGCTCGTCTGGGGCGGTTCCGACGTCGGACTGATGAAGGTCGTCGCGGACGGCGTGCAGGAGGCGGGCGGCAGGCTCGTCGGGGTCTCCGTGGAGTTCCTGGCCGCCAAGGTCCGCCCGGGCGTCGACGAGATGGTGGTCACCAAGGACCTCGCCGAGCGCAAGCGGCTGCTGCTGGAGAAGGCCGACGCCGTGGTGATCATGGTCGGCGGCACGGGCACGCTCGACGAGGCCACCGAGATCCTGGAGCTGAAGAAGCACGGCCACACGGACAAGCCGGTGGTCCTGCTCAACACCGCGGGCTTCTACGACGGCCTCAAGGAGCAGTTCCGCCGCATGGAGGACGAGGGCTTCCTGCCTCGTCCGCTGGCCGACCTGGTGTTCTTCGCCGAGGAGCCCGTCGGGGCGCTGGCGTACCTGGAGGCTGTGACGTCAGGGGCTCCCGCCGCGGACCGGGGCGTGGAGTGAATCCCCGCTGATGCGAGCATGGCGGGCATGGCTACACATGTGATCACCGGAGCCGGATCCGGCATCGGCGCGGCCGTCGCCCGCCGCCTGCACGCGCGCGGGGACGAACTCGTGCTCCACGCGCGCGACGCGGGCCGAGCGAAGGAAGTGGCGGCGGAGTTCCCCGGCGCGCGGACGCTCGTCGGCGACCTGGCGGACCCGGACAAGCTGTCCTGGGCCTTCTCCCACCAGTCGCTCCCGGACCGGGTGGACTCCCTGCTGCACATCGCCGGGGTCGTCGACCTCGGCCCGGTGGGCGACCTGACCCCGAAGACCTGGCGTCACCAGCTCAACGTCAATCTGATCGCCCCGGCCGAACTGACCCGGCACTTCCTCCCGCAGCTGCGCACCACCCGCGGCCACGTGATCTTCGTGAACTCCGGCGCCGGCCTCAACGCGCACGCCGACTGGTCCGCCTACGCCGCGTCGAAGCACGGCCTGAAGGCTCTCGCCGACTCGCTCCGCCATGAGGAGCACGGCAACGGCGTCCGCGTCACCTCGGTCTACCCCGGCCGCACGGCGAGTCCCATGCAGGCCAAGGTCCACCAGCAGGAGGGCAAGGAGTACGACGCCGCGAAGTGGATCGACCCCGAGTCGGTGGCGACGGCGATCCTGATGGCCCTGGACCTGCCGAGGGATGCCGAGGTCAACGACCTGACGGTGCGGCCGGGGCGCTGACACAGATCGACCTGACGGGCCCGGCCGGGGCGCTGACGCCGATCGGACTGACGGTGCGGCCGAGGCCGAACGGGCCGGACGGTTGAAGTCCGGTGCGCGGGGTTGCATAGGCTTCCCGGGTGAGTGAAAACAGCCCGTTCGCCTTCGCCCCCGCCACCGGCATCGGTTCCATGCCGGGCGGCGACGCCCGGGAAGCCGCCAAGACCGTCACCGGGTCCTTCGAGGACTTCCCGTTCCTCGCCGAACTGCCCGCCCGCGGGCCCGGTGCCGACATGATCGGGCGGACCGCCGGGATGCTCGTCGAGCTGTACGCGCGCGTGGAGCCCAGCGGCTGGCGGATCGGGGACCGCCCGGGGCGGGACACCAGGCGGGCCCGGTCCTGGCTGGGGGAGGACCTCGACGCGCTGGAGGAGTTCACCCAGGACTACGAGGGGCAGCTCAAGGTCCAGGCCGTGGGGCCCTGGACCCTGGCCGCCGCGCTGGAGCTGAAGAACGGCGAGGCCGCGCTCGGCGACCCCGGTGCCTGCCGCGACCTCGCCGCCTCGCTCGCCGAGGGACTGCGCCGGCACCTCGCGGAGGTCGGCCGCCGCGTGCCCGGCGCCCGGGTCGTGCTGCAGCTCGACGAGCCGTCCCTCACCTCCGTCCTGCGCGGGCAGGTGAAGACCGCCAGCGGATACCGGACATACCGTGCCGTGGACCGGCAGATCGTGGAGGCCGCGCTCCGCGACGTCGTCGGGGTTCACGGCGACGGGCCCGTCGTGGTCCACTCGTGCGCACCGGACGTCCCGTTCGTCCTGCTGCGCCGGGCGGGCGTGGCGGCGATCTCCTTCGACTTCTCCCTCCTCACCGAGCGTGACGACGACGCGATCGGCGAGGCGGTGGAATCGGGAACCCGGCTCTTCACCGGTGTCGTCCCGGGCACGGACGGCCCATTGTCAGACCCTGCCGGTAGCGTCATGGGTGTCAGGACGCTGTGGCGCAGGCTGGGACTGTCACCGGGGCTTCTCGCGGAGGCGGTCACCATCACGCCGTCGTGCGGACTCGCGGGGGCCTCTCCCGAGTACGCGCGCAAGGTTCTCGCCCACTGCGTCCGGGCGGCGAGATCCCTCGCGGACAACCCAGAGTAACGGGAGGAAACACGGTGGCCGGCGACAAGCAAGCGGAGACGACGGTGCCCACCGAGGCACGGGAGCAGCACGCGAAGCTCGCTGAGCAGATCGAGGAGCACCGCTTCCGGTACTACGTGAAGGACGCCCCGGTCGTCAGCGACGCGGAGTTCGACGAGCTGCTGCGCACCCTCGAAGCGCTGGAGGACGAGTACCCGCAGCTGCGCACCCCGGACTCGCCGACGCAGAAGGTGTCCGTCGAGTTCGAGACCGACCTGGCCGAGGTCGAGCACCGCGAGCGCATGCTCTCCCTCGACAACGTCTTCGACGACGCCGGGCTCGCCGCCTGGGCCGAGCGCGTCCACAAGGACGTCGGCACTCCCGGGTACCACTTCCTGTGCGAGCTGAAGGTCGACGGCCTCGCGGTGAACCTGACGTACGAGAACGGCAGGCTGACCCGCGCGGCCACCCGCGGCACGGGCCGGATCGGTGAGGACATCACGCCCAACGTGATGACGATCGCGGAGATCCCGCACCGGCTGACCGGCGACCACGTCCCCGGGCTCGTCGAGATCCGCGGCGAGGTCTACTTCCCGATGGAGGCGTTCGAGGCGCTCAACGCCCGCCGGGTCGCGGCCGGCGAGAAGCCCTACGCCAACCCGCGCAACTCCGCCTCGGGTTCACTGCGGCAGAAGGACCCGAAGGTCACCGCGACCCTTCCGCTGCACATGGTCGTCCACGGCATCGGCGCCCTGGAGGGCTTCGAGGGCCTGTCCCGGCTGTCCGGGGCGTACGACCTGCTCAAGTCCTGGGGCCTGCCCACCTCCCGGCACAACAGTGTGGTCGACGACCTCGACGGCGTCCGTGAGTTCATCGCGTACTACGGCGAGAACCGGCACTCCGTGGAGCACGAGATCGACGGGGTGGTCGTCAAGCTCGACGAGATCCCGCTCCAGGGCCGCCTCGGCTCGACCTCGCGCGCCCCGCGCTGGGCCATCGCGTACAAGTACGCGCCGGAGGAGGTCAACACCAAGCTCGTCAACATCCGTGTGGGTGTCGGCCGCACCGGCCGGGTCACGCCCTATGCCCAGGTCGAGCCCGTCACGGTCGCGGGCTCGGAGGTCGAGTTCGCCACCCTGCACAACCAGGACGTGGTCAAGGCCAAGGGTGTCCTCATCGGCGACACGGTGGTGCTGCGCAAGGCCGGTGACGTCATCCCGGAGATCCTCGGACCGGTCGTCGACCTGCGCGACGGCAGCGAGCGCGAGTTCGTGATGCCGGCCGAGTGCCCGGAGTGCGGCACGGCGCTCAGGCCCATGAAGGAGGGCGACGTCGACCTGCGCTGCCCGAACGCCCGCTCCTGCCCGGCCCAGTTGCGCGAGCGGCTGTTCTACCTCGCGGGCCGCAAGGCGCTGGACATCGAGCACTTCGGCTATGTGGCCGCGGCCGCGCTCACCAAGCCGCTGGAGCCCTCCCCCGAGCTCTCGGCTTCGCTCGAGCAGGGAGCACCCCCACCGCCGCCGCTGACGGACGAGGGCGACCTGTTCGACCTGAGTGCCGAGCAGCTGCTGCCCATCAGGGCGTACGTCCTCGACCAGGACAGCGGCCTGCCCAAGCGCGACCCGAAGACCGGCGAGGAGAAGATCGCCACGGTCTTCGCCAACCAGCAGGGAGAGCTCAAGAAGAACGCGGTTTCGATGCTGGAGTGCATCGCCGCCGCCAAGGAACGCCCGCTGGCCCGCGTCCTCACCGGCCTGTCGATCCGTCACGTGGGCCCGGTCGCCGCCGAGGCGCTGGCCCGTGAGTTCCGCTCCATCGAACGCATCGAGCAGGCGAGCGAGGAGGAGCTGGCGAACACCGACGGCGTCGGGTCGATCATCGCCGCCTCGCTCAAGGAGTGGTTCGCCGAGGAGTGGCACCAGGAAATCCTGCGCAAGTGGCGGGCGGCCGGCGTCCGCATGGAGGAGGAGGGCTCCGGGGAGGACGAGGGGCCGCGTCCGCTGGAGGGGCTCACGGTCGTCGTCACCGGCACACTGGAGCACTTCACGCGTGACGTGGCCAAGGAAGCGCTCCAGAGCCGCGGAGCGAAAGTAACCGGTTCCGTTTCGAAAAAGACATCTTTTGTTGTGGTGGGTGACAACCCCGGATCCAAGTACGACAAGGCGATGCAGGTGAAGGTGCCTGTCCTGAACGAGGACGGCTTCAATGTCCTGCTGGAACAGGGGCCGGAAGCGGCGGCCGAAGTTGCCCTCCCCGTGGAGGAGTAACGGTTGAAGGTGCCCCGATCGGCGCATATCAGATGCATACGGGTGGCTGGGGCGCATTCGGGCAACCGTCGACGACCGCTGCCCGTGGAAGCCTTCTGCGGCCTACTGTTGAGATGTGCGCCTGCCGTGCCCAGCTGCGGTTGGGGCATCCCCTTGCTCTTGAAGGGCTTTGAAGGGTGAGGGGAAGGGCTTTCCGACGCGGTGCCGTTGAAGGTCGATTTCGGGCATCGGGCCGCGTGGCGTGGGCACCGCCGGCTGTGAGAGGGACGGGAATGGAACCGACCGAGAGCGCCGCCCCGCACTCACGGTTGCGCCGGCTGACCGGCGCATGGCGAGGGTGGGCGGCGCGGACCGCGGAGCGTTCGCGGGCGGAAAGAGTCGCGGGGGCGCGCACCGTGCCGGACGGCCGCACCGCCGTACAGATCGGCGTCGAGCCGGCTGCCGGGCCGGCGCACCCCGACCACGAACGCCATCTGTCCTGGCCCGCGCTGCCCGCGGCGGTCGTCGCGGCGGCCGGGTTCGTCCTCGGCGCCGGGTTCTACCGGGCGTTCACGGACCATCATGCCCTCTTCCCGTCGGGCACGGTCGGCTGGTCGCTGGCCGTGCTGACCGGCGTCATCGTCGGCCATCTGGTCGCCCTCGGCCGCGCCCGCTGGTGGGGCGGCACCGGCTCCGGCGCCGCGCTGACCCTCGCCGTGCTGATGCTGTACGGCTGGGTGCCGGCCGGCATGGTCAGCCTCACCGTCGTCGTCCTGGTCGGCGTGGCCCGCCGCAACCGCTGGCGCCAGGGCGTGCTGCACGGAGCGGTGGACATCCTCGGCATCGCCGCCGGAGCCCTGGTGCTGGCTGCCTTCGGCCGGGTGCCCACCGTCGAGACCCCCTGGAACCCGGACACCTGGACGCTCTACACCGCGCCCGGCGTGGTGCTCGTCGCCGCCGCCTACCTCGCGGTCACCCGGGTCCTGCTCTGGTACCTCCAGGCCCCGCGCGGCGGCCTGCCCACCGTGGAGCGCACCGCGCTCGTCCGGCAGGGCCTGGTCGCGGTCGCGCTGCTGGGCATAGCACCGCTGGTGTGCGTCGTCGCCATCGCCAAGCCGCTGCTGCTGCCGCTGTTCGCCATTCCGCTCGTCGCCCTCGACTCCACCCTGTGGATAGCCCGGGCCCGGGCGGAGGAGCAGTTGCGCGATCCGCTCACCGGGCTGCCCAACCGGCAGTGGCTGCTGGAACGCATCTGGACCGCACTGGACGACGCCGAGCGCATCGGCGCCCGGTCCGCCCTGATGCTGATCGACCTCGACCGGTTCCGATCGGTCAATGACACGCTCGGTCATCTCGCCGGTGACCGGCTGCTGTTGCAGATAGCTGACCGGCTGCGGTTGGCCCTGCCGCGAGGGGCGGAGGCCGCGCGGCTCGGCGGTGACGAGTTCGCCGTCTTACTGCCGGTCGCCGACTCCACGACGTCCGCGACCCGGGTCGCCCGCGGTCTTGTCACCGCCCTGAGCTCCCCGCTCGACCTCGACGGCCTCACCCTGGTCCTGGAGGCCAGCGCCGGCGTCGCCGTGTTCCCGGACCACGCCCTCGACGCCGAGGGGCTGCTGCGGCGCGCGGACGTGGCGATGTACCAGGCGAAGCGGGACCGCACCGGCGTCGAGGTCTACGAGTCCAAGCGCGACTCGAACACCCCCGACCGGCTGGGCCTGCTGGGCGATCTGCGCCGCGCCCTCGACGCGCACGAGGTCGAACTGCACTACCAGCCCAAGGTCCGCTTCGACGGCCAGGTGGCGGGTCTTGAGGCTCTGGTCCGGTGGGTGCACCCGGAGCGCGGGAAGGTGCCGCCGGACGAGTTCATAGCGATCGCCGAGTCCTCTGGCCTGATGCCGCATCTGACGGAGTACGTGCTGGAGACCGCGCTCGCTCAGGTCGCGCGCTGGCGGGCCCAGGGGCTGCATGTCCCCGTGGCGGTCAACGTCTCCCCGCGCGACGTCCACACCCCCGGCTTCGCGGGCTCCGTCGCCGCGCGGCTCGCCCGGCACGGTGTCCCGGCGGGAGCGCTGCAACTGGAGATAACGGAACACGTCCTGCTGGAGGACCCGCAGCGGGCCGCGGACACGCTGGCCGGGCTGACCGGGCACGGCGTGAAGATGTCTTTGGACGACTTCGGCACGGGCTACTCCTCCCTGGTGCATCTCAGACGGCTGCCGGTGAGCGAGCTGAAGATCGACCGGTCGTTCGTGGCCCGGCTGGCGGTGGACAACGAGGACGCCGAGATCGTGCGCTGCACCGTCGATCTGGCGCACTCGCTGGGTCTGCTCGTGGTCGCCGAGGGCGTCGAGGACGACGAGACCTGGGAGCGGCTGCGCGACCTGCGCTGCGACGCCGTACAGGGCTGGCTGGTGGCCGCCGCGATGCCGCCGGAGGAGACCACGGCATGGCTGCTGGCGCGAGGGTCGCGAGGCTGGCAGCGGCCGCGTGCGGCACTGCCGGCCGCCGAGTAGGCAAGTGCCGCGAGAGGTGGTGCGGCGGCTGCGGCGCCGTCGTGGCCGGTCGCGCCCACGCGGCGGTAGCCGCTGCCGGGGCCCGCGCCGAGGTCTGGTTCATGCTCGCCGTGGCGCTCATCCCGCTCTTCGACACACTGATGGTGCTGCGGCACGGCGGCGCGAAGACCGTGGCCTTCGGGATCCACTTCGCCACGGCGGTCCTGGTCTTCATCAGTGCCGTCCTGCTGTTCCTCGTCCGAGCACGCCGACACCGATCTCGCACCGGGGGTCCGAGACATGTCGCCGGAGGCCACCGTGGAGAGCCTGCTGGAGGTGCAGGACCTCTACGACAACCCCTTCATGAAGAGCGAGGTCCGGGACGGGCGCCGCGGGTGACCACGAACGGGGCGGGGGAAACCGTTTCACGGCCACCGCTCCCCGCCCCATAGGATTGGGGCCAGCCGTCACAATCCCGTCGATCGCGAGAATGTGACGACTGGCCCCGCCCCGAACCACACACTCACCCCAGAGGATCGCTGCATGCCTGGCATCACGCGCGAGGAGGTCGCCCACCTCGCCCGGCTGGCGCGTCTGGAGCTGAAGCCCGAAGAGCTCGAACACTTCGCGGGACAGCTGGACGACATCATCGGCGCGGTCGCCCGCGTCAGCGAGGTCGCCGACCAAGACGTACCGCCGACCTCGCACCCGCTCCCGCTGACGAACGTCATGCGGGCGGACGAGGTCCGTCCGTCGCTCACCCCCGAGCAGGCGCTCTCCGGCGCCCCGGCCCAGGAGCAGCAGCGTTTCAAGGTGCCGCAGATCCTGGGGGAGGACTAATCGCCATGACGGACATCATCAAGCTCACGGCCGCCGAGACGGCCGAGAAGATCGCCTCCGGCGAGCTCACGGCCGTCCAGGTCACCGAGGCCCACCTCGCCCGGATCGAGGCCGTCGACGAGAAGGTGCACGCCTTCCTGCACATCGACCGCGAGGGCGCCCTCGCCCAGGCCCGTGCCGTGGACGACAAGCGCGCCAAGGGCGAGAAGCTCGGCCCGCTGGCCGGCGTCCCGCTCGCGCTCAAGGACATCTTCACCACCGAGGGCATTCCGACGACCGTCGGTTCGAAGATCCTCGAGGGCTGGATCCCGCCCTACGACGCGACGCTCACCAAGCGCCTCAAGGCCGCCGACGTCGTCATCCTCGGCAAGACCAACATGGACGAGTTCGCCATGGGGTCGTCGACGGAGAACAGCGCCTACGGGCCGACCGGCAACCCGTGGGACCTCACCAAGATCCCCGGCGGTTCGGGCGGTGGCTCCTCCGCCGCGCTCGCCTCCTTCCAGGCCCCCCTCGCCATCGGCACCGACACCGGCGGCTCCATCCGCCAGCCGGCCGCCGTCACCGGCACGGTGGGCGTGAAGCCGACGTACGGCGCGGTCTCCCGCTTCGGCATGGTCGCCTTCTCCTCCTCCCTCGACCAGGGCGGCCCCTGCGCCCGCACGGTCCTGGACGCGGCCCTGCTGCACGAGGTCATCGCCGGGCACGACCCGCTCGACTCCACCTCCATCGACGCCCCGGTCCCGCCGGTCGTCGAGGCCGCCCGCAACGGCAGCGTGCAGGGCATGCGCGTCGGCGTCGTCAAGCAGTTCCGCGGCGAGGGCTACCAGGCCGGCGTCATCCAGCGCTTCGACGAGTCCGTCGAGGTGCTGAAGGAGCTGGGCGCCGAGATCGTCGAGCTGGACTGCCCGTCCTTCGACCTCGCCCTGTCGGCGTACTACCTGATCGCCCCGTCCGAGTGCTCCTCGAACCTCGCCCGCTTCGACGGCCTGCGCTACGGCCTGCGGACCGGCGACGACGGCACGCACTCCGCCGAGGAGGTCACCTCCCTCACCCGTGAGGCGGGCTTCGGACCCGAGGTCAAGCGCCGCATCATGCTCGGCACGTACGCCCTGTCGAGCGGCTACTACGACGCGTACTACGGCAGCGCCCAGAAGGTCCGCACGCTCATCACGCGCGACTTCGAGAAGGCCTTCGAGCAGGTCGACGTGATCGTCTCCCCGACGACCCCGACCACCGCCTTCGCGATCGGCGAGCGCGCCGACGACCCGATGGCGATGTACCTCGCCGACCTGTGCACCATCCCCACCAACCTCGCGGGCAACGCGGCCATGTCGCTGCCGTGCGGTCTGGCCCCGGAGGACAACCTCCCGGTGGGCCTGCAGATCATCGCCCCGGCACTGAAGGACGACCGTCTTTACAAGGTCGGGGCGGCCGTCGAGGCGGCCTTCGTGGAAAAGTGGGGGCACCCGCTCCTGGAGGAGGCACCGTCGCTGTGAGCAAGCTGTCGAAGGCCAAGGACTTCAAGAAGTCCAAGTCAGGTCTGTACCTGTCCATGGCCACCACCGCGTTCGGTGCGGTCAGTGTCGCCAAGCAGGCCAGGAAGGCCCGCACGGAGAGCGACACGCTGCGCCTGATCGACGCCGCCGTGTCCGCCGCCGCCATCGCCACCGGCCTCGCCATCCTCTACCGCGAGCTGAAGCGGCTGGGCGACGACGACGTCCTGCTGGGCTGAGAGGGAAGTTTCACCGTGACCACCACGACCGACCTGGTGTCGTACGAGGACGCACTCGCGTCGTACGACCCCGTCATGGGCCTTGAGGTCCATGTCGAACTCGGCACCAAGACCAAGATGTTCTGCGGCTGTTCGACCGAGCTCGGCCAGGACGCCAACACGCAGACCTGTCCCACCTGCCTCGGCCTGCCCGGCGCGCTCCCGGTCGTCAACGCGACCGGCGTCGAGTCCGCGATCAAGATCGGTCTCGCGCTGAACTGCGAGATCGCCGAGTGGTGCCGCTTCGCCCGGAAGAACTACTTCTATCCGGACATGCCGAAGAACTTCCAGACCTCCCAGTACGACGAGCCGATCGCCTTCAACGGCTTCCTCGACGTGCAGCTGGAGGACGGCGAGACCTTCCGCGTGGAGATCGAGCGCGCCCACATGGAGGAGGACACCGGCAAGTCGACGCACGTCGGCGGCGCGACGGGCCGTATCCACGGCGCCTCGCACTCGCTGCTCGACTACAACCGCGCCGGCATCCCGCTCATCGAGATCGTCACCAAGCCGATCGAGGGCGCGGGCGAGCGTGCTCCCGAGGTGGCGAAGGCGTACGTCCGTGAGCTGCGCGAGCTCATCCGGGCGCTCGGTGTCTCCGAGGCCCGGATGGAGATGGGCCAGATGCGCTGTGACGTGAACCTGTCGCTGCGCCCGAACGGCACCGAGAAGTTCGGCACCCGCTCGGAGACGAAGAACGTCAACTCGCTGCGGTCCGTGGAGCGCGCGGCCCGCTTCGAGATCCAGCGGCACGCGGCCGTGCTGTCGTCCGGCGGCACGATCGTCCAGGAGACCCGTCACTTCCACGAGGACACCGGGTCGACGACCTCGGGCCGCGTGAAGGAGGAGGCCGAGGACTACCGGTACTTCCCGGAGCCCGACCTGGTCCCCGTCGCCCCCTCGCGCGAGTGGGTCGAGGAGATCCGGGCGGCCCTGCCCGAGCTGCCGCTGGCCCGTCGTACCCGGCTCCTCGCGGAGTGGGGCATCACCGCCCTCGACATGCAGGCGATCCTCAACGCCGGTGCCCTGGACCCGATCGTCGCCACGATCGACGCCGGTGCCGACGCCGCCTCCGCCCGCAAGTGGTGGATGGGTGAACTGGCGCGCAGCGCCAACGAGTCGGGCAAGCCGCTGGACGAGCTGTCGATCACGCCGGTCGAGGTCGCCCGCGTCTCCGAGCTGGTCTCGAAGGGCGACCTGAACGACAAGCTGGCCCGTCAGGTCATCGAGGGCGTTCTCGCGGGCGAGGGCACCCCGGACGAGGTCGTCGACAAGCGCGGTCTGAAGGTCGTCTCCGACGAGGGCGCCCTGGGTGCCGCCGTCGACGAGGCCATCGCCGGCAACCCGGGCATCGCCGACAAGATCCGCTCCGGCAAGGTCGCCGCGGCCGGTGCCCTGGTCGGCGCGGTCATGAAGGCGACCCGGGGGCAGGCCGACGCGGCCCGCGTCAAGGAGCTGATCCTTCAGAAGCTGGGCGTCAGCGAGGGCTGACCCGGTAGCCGTACACCGCGAGGGGGACGCATCGACCGTGATGCGTCCCCCTCGGCGCGTCATCGTACGCGGCGACCCACCAGCCGTACGAAGCCCAGCGCGCGGCCCTCGTCCCGCCGCACCATCTCGCCGACCCTGCGGGCCGTCGTGCGGTGGAACTCCTCCGGGCTCTCCTCGGCGACCACCTCGCACCACAGCAGCCAGTCCCGCCAGCCCTCGTCCAGCCAGTCGGCGGCCTCGACCTCGACGGCCCCGCTGCGGGTCCAGTGGCGGCGCCACCAGTCGGCGGAGTGGAAGCACCAGTAGTCGGGCTCCCACCACGGTGCGAGGTGCTCCGGCGGTTCGAGGCCGTCCGGCTCCTCCCGCAGCGCCGGCACGACGACGCCGATCCGGCCGCCCGGCTTCAACAGCCGGGTGAGCGTGGGCAGGTAGAGATCGTCGGTGCCGAAGTACTGATACGCGTCCACGCTGACGATCGTGTCGAAGCTGCCTTCGGCGAACGGCAGATCGTGGGCCTCGGCCTTGACGGGCAGGACCCGGTCGGCGAAACCGGCCTCCGCCACGCGCCGGGCGTTGTCGTCGGGCTCGATCCACAGGTCGGCGGCAGTGACCTGGGCGTCGTACTCCCTGGCCAGGAAGACGGAGGTCATTGCCCGGCCGCAGCCCAGGTCCAGGACACGGGCGCACGGGCGCAAGGTGTCCAGGCCGAGGGCGGGGGCCAGCCACTCCAGCAGCCAGAGGGCGTTGGGGCCCATCTGGTTCTCGACGACCCAGCGGGGGTCGTAGCTGTTACTGCGCGGGTGGCCGGGGTGGGTCAGGCGCTTGGCGAGGTCCTCGTCCGAGGTCCTCGGGGTGATGTCTGGCATCGGTGAACGGGCTCCTTGAGTCCGGGGAAGCGGAAAGGGATACGGAGGAGCTCGGTCCGACGCTCAAACAACTCGGTCCGACGCTCAAACAACGCACCTGCCCAGGTCGGCGGCGGTGTGTCGCGGGACGGTCGACCTCCGGAAACCAACAGCGGGCCGCACGGCCCCGCATCGGGTTTCCCGGCGCGACGCGCTACGCTCGCCCGCCATGAGTGGACGCGGTGATTCCGAGATATCCGAGACGGGGGAGGAGCAGCACGCCGAGAGTGCCCAGGACGTCGAGGACCTTGAGGATCTTGAGGACCCCGGCGATCCGGAGTACGTGGCGCGGCGGGCCCGCTGGACGGCCGCCGGGAGCGGGGCGCTGCTCGCTCTCGCCGGGCTGGCCGCCGCGGTGCTGCGGGTCACGGGCTCGGCCCCGGCTCTCGTTCCGGCGGCCTACGCCTTCGGTGCCGGCTTCTGCGCGTTCGCCGCGTTCCTCGGCTCCCGGGGGCGCACCCGGCGGGCGCTGTGGGTGCTCGTGGCCGGAGTGATGGTGATGGCGCTCGGAGACCAGTTCGACTGATGTGACAGCTGCCACTCGGCAACGACAGGGTGACCGTTACTGTCCTGTGATCTGCCTCCCACTCCTGTGAATAAGCCCACGAACAGGGCAAATGATCTCCCTCGTTTGCGAGAGTTTGCATCACATCGCTCATGCGTTCTTTGCGGGCTGTTCATTTTCTGAACGACTGATCCCGGTCAAAGATCCATAAATCGTCCCCGGGAGCACGTTCGTGGCAGCTCTAGCACGCTGGTGTGTCCAACGCCGCCTCGTCGCCGTACTGCTCTGGCTCCTCGCCTTCGGCGGGGTGACCGCGGCCGCCGCCGTGACGGGCACCGCGTACTCGAACGACTACGAGGTCCCGGGCACCGAGTCCGGCCGTGCCACGCAGCTCCTTCAGGACGGCTTCCCCGGCCTGGGCGGCGACAGCGACACCGTCGTCTGGCACACCCCGTCCGGCACCGTCCGCGCCACCGACGTCGAACAGGCCATGACGCGGACCCTGGACGAGATCGCCGGACTGCCCGGTGTCGCGGCCGTGGGCAGCCCCTACGACAAGCCCGGCTCCGTCCAGATCAGCGGGGACGGGCACACGGCGTACGCCACCGTCACCTTCGACGACAGCGCCGAGAACATCGACAAGGGCGAGGCGCAGGCGGTCGTATCAGCGGCCAAGGACGCCGAGACCGACGGGCTCCAGGTGGAGCTGGGCGGCAGCGCCATCGGGCTCACCGAACCGAGCGGCGGGCACATCGCCGAGATCGTCGGCGTGGCCGTCGCCGCGGTCGTGCTGTTCCTCGCCTTCGGCTCGCTCGCCGCCTCCCTGCTGCCCATCGCCACCGCTCTGGTCAGCGTCGGCACCGCCTACGCCGGCATCGCCCTCCTCGGGCACGCCATGACCGTGGCCGACTTCGCGCCGATGCTCGGGATGCTCATCGGGCTGGGCGTGGGCATCGACTACGCCCTGTTCATCGTCACCAGACACCGGCGCGGACTGAAACGCGGGCTGTCCGTCACCGAGTCGATCACGAACGCCGTGGCGACCACCGGACGAGCGGTGGTGTTCGCAGGAGCGACGGTGTGCATAGCCCTGCTCGGGATGCTGATCCTGCAGCTGAGCTTCCTGGGCGGCGTCGCGATCGCCGCCTCGCTGACCGTGGTCCTCACGGTCACCGCCTCCGTGACCCTGCTGCCCGCCCTGCTGTCGTTCATCGGCATGCGCGCCCTCAGCCGCCGCGAGCGGCGCCGGCTGGCCGAGCACGGCCCCGAGCCCGAGGTGCCCACCGGGTTCGCCGCGCGCTGGTCGGCGTTCGTGGAGCGCCACCCGAAGGTGCTCGGCGCCATCGCCCTGGCCGTCATCACGGTCCTCGCACTGCCCACCCTCGGGCTGCGCCTGGGCACCTCCGACCAGGGCAACGGCCCGCAGACCTCCACCACCCGCCAGGCCTACGACCTCCTCGCCGACGGATTCGGGCCCGGCGTGAACGGCCCGCTCACCCTGGTCACCGAGGTCGACGGCGGCGACGACAAGCTCGCCCTGGACAACCTCGACGCCGCTCTGCGGAACACCGAGGGCGTCGCGTCGGTGACCCCGGTGACCTACAACGCCGGCGGCGACACCGCGTACCTCACCGTCGTACCCGAGTCCTCCCCGCAGTCGCAGCAGACCAGCGACCTGGTGGACCGGCTGCGCGGCGACGTCCTGCCTCGCGCCGAGACCGGTACCTCGCTCGACGTGCAGGTCGGCGGCATGACCGCCGGCTACGACGACTTCGCCGACGTGATCGTCGGCAAGCTGCCGCTGTTCGTCGGGGTCGTCATCGGCCTGGGGTGTCTGCTGCTCCTGCTCGCCTTCCGCTCGGTCGGCATTCCCCTGAAGGCCGCCGCGATGAACGTGGCCGCCGTCGCCGCCGCCTTCGGAGTGGTCGTCGCGATCTTCCAGTGGGGCTGGGGCAGCGAACTGCTGGGGCTGGGCCGGGCGGGCCCGATCGAACCGTTCCTCCCGGTGATCATGGTCTCGGTGCTCTTCGGCCTGTCCATGGACTACCAGGTCTTCCTGGTCAGCCGGATGTACGAGGAGTGGCTGGAGACCGGCGACAACCGGCGCGCCGTCCGGATCGGCCTAGCCGAGACCGGCCGGGTGATCAACTCCGCGGCGGTCATCATGATCTCGGTCTTCCTCGCCTTCGTCCTCAGCGGCGACCGCGTGATCGCCATGTTCGGCATAGCGCTGGCCGCAGCCGTCGCCCTGGACGCCTTCGTCCTGCGCACGCTCCTGGTCCCCGCCCTCATGCACATGCTCGGCGGCGCCAACTGGTGGCTGCCGCGCTGGCTCGACAAGCGCATGCCCCGCATCAGCATCGAGCCGCCCGAGTCCCGCGCCGCCCATGAGAGGCTGGCCGCCGCGACGGACGCCGAGGTGGCGGACGTGCTGGCCGAGGAGGAGCGACAGCGGGATGTACGCGATATCGCTGGGTGACGACGGAGCCGAACTGCGCCCGCTGGAGCCCTGGCACGCCGAGGAGTTCCTGGCCCACCTGGAGCGCGGACGGGAGTTCATCAACCAGTACATCCCCTTCGGGGCGCAGGCCACGGACGTGGACTCCGCACGCGAGGCGCTCCAGCGCTACGCCGACATGCGCGCCGCCGACACCGGCTCCCTGCACGGCCTGTGGCTGGACGGGAAGCTGGTCGGCGGGGTGCTGTTCCTGAACTTCGACGCCGCGAACGCCAACTGCGAGGTCGGCTGCTGGCTGGAACCCGCCGGCACCGGACGCGGGCTCGTCACACGCGCGATGCACGTGCTCATCGACTTCGCGATCGAACGGCGCGGCATCCACCGCGTCGAGTGGATCGCCGCCGCCGGGAACACGCCGAGCCTGAACGTGGCACGACGACTCGGGCTGACCCGGGAGGGCGTGCGCAGGGAGAGCTACCCCTATCGTGGGGTGCGGCACGACCTCGAGGTGTGGTCGATTCTGGCCCCCGAGTGGCGTCAGGCACGCGCGCGTGCCGCTCACAGGGATCATTAAGAAAGCTCTCAGACAGCGTCCGTACGGTGCGAGGCATGGGAACGAAGACAGTGGACGAGACCGGGGCCGAGACGGGCACCGACGCGAAGACCGACGAGGAGAAGGTGGACGTCACCAAGACGGCCGACGCCACCGACTCCACCGCTGCCGACGAGGCGGCGGAGACCGAAGAGAGCGATGAGGAGGTGGCCGCCGAGGCGACGGAAGCGGCCCCCGCCGGTGTCGGCCAGGGCGCCGCAGCGGTCGTCTCCGCGGCACTCGGCCTCGTCTCCCTGACCGGCGGCTGGATCGGCACGGTCGCCGCCGCGCGCGAGACCCTCATCGGCCAGCTGGAGACCGCCTCCAACGCGAGCGTGTCCCAGCAGATCAAGGAGGTCTACGGCGACGCCTGGCAGACCTCCGCGCTGTGGGCCGGCGTGTTCGCGCTGGCCGCGCTGATCGTCGGCGTCGTGGTGCTGGCCCGTCCCGCGTTCGGGACGCCCGGCAAGCCTCAGGCCGTGTGGATCAAGTCGGTCGCCTGGGGCGGCGTCGCACTGGGCGTCATCGGCCTCCTGCTGGCCGTCCTCAAGTACACCGACGCACTGCTCGGCCTGCCCTCGGCAGGCTGAGTCACCGCAGATCCGAAGGGGCCTCAGAGCCGCCGTAAGCACCTTAGACGGCGCCCTGAGGCCCCTTACGCATGTCTGAGGCCCCTTCGGCGGGCGAAGATGCGGAACTCTCCCGATGTGGCGGACCCCCCTGGGAGAGGAAGGTTGAGGCATCGCGGAAAGCGACGCAGGAAACCACCTCTCACCAGGAAAACGAGGGATCGACCATGTACGGGTACGAACTCCACCACATCCGTTCCGCCGAACTGATCCGCCGGGCCGAGCACGAGCGCCTGGTCCGCGAGGCCGTCCGGGGCCGCCGGGCGGCCCGCCGCCGGGAACGCGCCGTCCAGGCCGCCGAGGAGCCGGAGTCTCATACGTCCCGCCTCCGCAGGCACCGGCCTCCACGCGCCGCGTGACGGCCCACGGCGGTCCCACCCCGCCGATCCGTGCCGCACGGCACGCGAAGCCGGTCCAGGCAATATCAGCCCGTCCGGCGCTTGAGGACGAGGCCCCTTCAGGGCCGAAGCGGGGGTACGGGGGCGGCAGCCCCCGTACGACCGCGGGCCCCGCGCCGGGCCCGGCGAAAACCGGTGCCCTCCTGTCCGTGCCGCGTGCGATGCTCGCCCCCGTGGAGAGCAGGTCCGTAAGTCCCGTGTTCGTCGGCCGTACGGCCGAGTTGGAGACGCTGAACGACGCGCTCGCCCGTGCCGCCGCGGGCGAGCCGCAGGCATGGGTGCTCGGCGGTGAGGCCGGGGTCGGCAAGACCCGGCTCGTCGAGGAGTTCGCGTCCGCAGCCGCCCGTGAGGGCGCCGTCGTCGTGCTCGGCGGCTGTGTCGAGATCGGCGCCGACGGCCTGCCGTTCGCCCCGTTCTCCACCGCGCTGCGTGCCCTGCGCCGCGAACTGCCCGACGAGCTGGCCGCCGCGACAGCCGGGCAGGAGGAGGAACTGGCCAGGCTACTGCCCGAGTTGGGCGAGAGCACTCCTTCGGGCGGACCCGACCGCTCCGACGAGGAGGGCATGGCCCGCCTTTTCGAACTCACCGCCCGCCTCCTGGAACGCGTCGCCGCGGGCCGCACGGTCGTCGTGGCCCTGGAAGACCTGCACTGGGCCGACGCCTCCACCCGCCACCTCCTCGCCTACCTCTTCCGCACCCTGCGTACCGGCCGACTGATCGTCCTCGCGACCTACCGCTCCGACGACATCCACCGCCGCCACCCGCTGCGCCCCCTCCTCGCCGAACTCGACCGGCTGCGCACCGTCCGCCGGATCGAACTCGGCCGCTTCAACCGCGCCGAGGTCGGCCGCCAGATCGCCGGCATCCTGGCCTGCGAACCCGACCCGGCCCAGGTCGACGAGATCTTCGAACGCTCCGACGGCAACGCCTTCTTCGTCGAGGAACTCGCCGTCGCCGCCCACGAGGGCAGCTGCACCGGACTCACCGACTCCCTGCGCGACCTGCTCCTGGTCCGTGTCGAGAGGCTGCCCGAGAGCGCCCAGCGGGTCGCCAGGATCGTCGCCGAGGGCGGCTCCACCGTCGAGTACCGGCTGCTGGCGGCCGTCGCCCAGCTCGCCGAGGACGACCTCATCGAGGCGCTGCGGGCCGCCGTGGGCGCCAACATCCTCATCGCCGCGCCCGGCGACGACGGCTACCGCTTCCGGCACTCCCTGGTCCGCGAGGCCGTCGGCGACGACCTGCTTCCCGGCGAACGCTCCCGCCTCAACCGCCGCTACGCCCAGGCCCTGGAGGCCGACCCGACGCTCGTCCCGGCCGGCGAGCGCGTCATGCGGCTGGCCAGCTACTGGTACCACGCCCACGACCCCGCCAAGGCCCTGCCCGCCGTCCTGGACGCCTCCGTCACCGCCCGCCGCCGGCACGCCCACTCCGAGCAACTACGGCTGCTGGAACGCGCGATGGAGCTCTGGGACTCCGCCCCCGAGGACATCCGCGCCACGCTGCGCCCGGTCGACTACACCGAGGTCTACCCTCCCTGCGGCTGCGACCCCACCACCACTGCGCTGCGCTATCTCGACCTGATGGCCGAGGCCGCCGTCGCCGGCCGGCGCTGCGGGGAACGCGAACGTGCCCTGAAGATCACCAAGCGGGCACTGCACCTGCTGGAGGACGACGGCGAACCCCTGCGCGCCGCCTGGTTCTGGGTCCAGCGCTCCCGGCTGGTGCAGGCCATGGCCCGCGGCGACGGCTGGAAGGAACTCGGCACCGCCCAGGAGCTGGTGCGCGGCCTGCCGCCGTCCGAGGTGCACGCCGAGGTGCTGGCCACCGCGGCCAACTGGTCGATGCTGCGCGCCCCCGGCCCCGACGCCATGTCGGCCGCCGAGCGGGCCGTCGAGTACGCCCGCATGGTGGGCGCCGAGGACATCGAACTCAACGCGCGCCTCACCCTCGGCGGCCTCATGGTCGAATCCGGTGACATCGACGCCGGACTGACCCAGATGTACGAGGTCAAGAAGGAGGTACTGACCCGCGGCCTCACCGCGGTCGTGGGCCGCAGCCATGTGAACCTCCCTTCCGCCCTCGAAGGCATCGGCCGCTCGCAGGAGGCCGTCGTCATCCTGCGCGAGGGACTGCACCTCACCCAGGAGTGGGGCCTGCGCGACTCCGAGGCCTGGATGTGGACGAACCTCGCCGAGTCGCTGATCTCGCTGGGCCAGTGGGACGAGGCCGCCGAGGCCGCGGTGAACGCCCAGCGCACAGGACAGTCCGCCAAGCCGCACGGCGGAGCCTCCAACCGGCTCGCCCAACTCGCCCTCGCCCGCGGTGAGATCGCCGAGGCCGCCCGCCATCTCGCCGCCGCCCGTGCCTCCTACGGCACCCACGACCCCATGCCCCAGAACAACCTGCCGATGTCCCTCCTCGCCCTGGGCACGGCCGCCGCCGAGGGCCGCCTCCTGGACGCCCGCGCGGAAGCCGACCGGGCCCTGGACGCCGGCTTCCCGCCCGGCACCCACCGCTACGCATGGCCGGTGCTGCTGGCCGCCGCGGTCTCCGAGTCCGACGCCCGAGCCCAGGCACTGCCCACCGCGCAGGAGGGCCGCGCAGCCTTCCTGCAACGCCTCTTCGAGGCCGTCCGCACACTCACCACCGGCGCTCCCGTATGGCTGGCGTACGAGAAGTGGACCCGGGCCGAACTCGACCGGGCCGACGGCCGGACCACCACCGAGACCTGGTCCGACGTGGTCACCGCCTTCGAGGCCCTGGAACGCCCCTACGACCTCGCCCAGGTCCGCCACCGCCTGGCGGAGGCCCTGCTCGCCGTCGGCGGCGACGACGAACGCGCCCGCGCCACCGAGCTGCTCCGCCTCACCCGGGCCACCGCCACCCACCTCGGCGCCCGCCCGCTCGCCGACGCCGCGTCCCACCTGGCCCAGCGGGCCCGCCTCAGCCTCACCGCGGCCCCGCACCGGCCCACGGCCGACCCCGCCGACTCCCTCGGTCTCACCACCCGCGAACGGGACGTCCTGCGCCTGGTCTCCGTCGGCCGCACCAACCGCCAGATCGCCGAGGAACTCTTCATCTCCCCGAAGACGGCCAGCGTCCACGTGTCGAACATCCTCGGCAAGCTCGGCGTCTCGGGGCGGGGCGAGGCCGCCGCCGTGGCCCACCGGATGGGGCTGTTTCCGGCCGAGACGCTCACCTCAGGGACGAGCGGCTGAGGCATACGCTGTAAGGGACGTCGACTCCGGGAGGTTCCGTGTTCAACGCGTTCGAGGAACTCTTCGCCCCCGGCCGAAAGCACACCCGCGACGAACAGAACCGCCTCGAACTGACCCGCGAGGATGTCGGCGACAACGACCCCGGACGCGGTCCGATAGACCTCGCCTCCGGGAAGGTCGTCGTGCGACCGCCCGAGCCCTCGCCCGAGGGAGACGAGGCCGACGGGGCCGAGGGCGCAGAGGGAGCCGACGGCAAGGCGTAGCCAGAAGTCGGCGCCGCTCAGGTCACCTGGAGCTCCAGGATCCGGTCGTCCCCGTCCTTCGGGTCGCCCCGCCCGTCCGTGTTGCTGGTCACCAGCCACAGCTTGTCGCCGCCCGCCGCGACGACCGTCCGCAGCCGGCCGTACTCACCCTCCAGGAAGGCCTGCGGGTCCGCCGAGGCCTCCGTGCCGTTCAGAGGGATGCGCCACAGGCGCTGCCCCTTCAGCCCGGCCATCCAGACCGAGCCCTCGGCGTAGGCGATGCCGCTGGGGGAGGCGTCATCGGTGCCCCACTGGGCCAGGGGGCTGTGAAACGCGCTGTCGTCCGACTTGCCCTCGGCCTCCGGCCAGCCGTAGTTGTCGCCCGGCTTGATCGCGTTCAGTTCGTCCCAGGTGTCCTGGCCGAACTCCGAGGCGAACAGGAGCTGCTTGGAGTCCCAGGCCAGGCCCTGCACATTGCGGTGGCCGTAGGAGTACACGGGGGAGTCGGGGAAGGGATTGCCCGGCGCCGGCTCGCCCTCCGGTGTCAGCCGCAGGATCTTGCCGCCCAGGGACTCCTTGTCCTGGGACAGGCCCGTGTCACCGCTCTCCCCGGTGCCCGCGTACAGCATCTTGTCCGGGCCGAAGGCGATTCTGCCGCCGTTGTGGATGTAGCCCTTGGGGATGCCCTTGAAGACCGTGTCGGGTGCCCCCAGCTGATCACCGGCCGCCCGCTGCTCGTCGTACACCATGCGGACGATGCGGTTGTCCGAGGCCGAGGTGAAGTACGCGTAGATCATGTGGTCGGAGGCGTAGTCCGGGGACAGCGCCAGGCCCATGAGGCCGCCCTCGCCCGCCGGGGAGACCCCCGGCACCTCGCCCAGTTCGGTCTTCTTGCCGGTCTCGCCGTCGACACGGGTGATCGTGGCGTCGTCACGGGAGGAGACGAACAGGTCGCCGTCGGGGAGCGGGGCCAGGCCCCAGGGGGTGCTCAGGCCCTCGGCGACCGTGCGTACCACCTTCACCGTGCCCTTTGCCGGCGGGGTCTCGGCCGCCTGACGGGTGGGCGAGGCCGTGGTCCCGCTCGGCGCCCGGTCTCCGCCCTTGCCCGGCGCGTCCCCGTCGCCGGAGGAGCAGCCGGCCGTCAGCAGGAGTGCGGCCGCGGCCAATACGGCCGACACAGCTCGACGTTGCACGATCACGGTCCCTTCGATGCGGCGGGTTCTACTGTTCTTACACCGCTCGCGCCTCAGAGGTTCCCGATCCGCGAACCTCGAATCGGCGCCACCCCGTCAGTCCCAGGATCCCTGCGCCCCCGGCAGCCCCGCCACCTCGGCCAGGTCCTGCCTGGACAGCCGCAGCGCCTCGGCGCCCGCGTTCTGCGTCACCCAGCGCTCCTGCTTGGTGCCCGGTGTCGCGACGACGTGCCGGCCCTGGGCGAGGGCCCACGCCAGCGCCACCTGCGCCGGCGTGACCTCCTCGCCGTGCCGGGCCGCGACGCGGCGCAGGCCGGCCACGATCGGCTGGTTCGACGCCATCATCTCCGCGGTGAACCGTGGGTGCCGGGCCCGTACGTCGTCCGGTTCGAAGCCCTGGCCCGGGGTGAGCGTGCCGGTGAGGAAGCCGTTGCCCAGCGGCATCGCCGCCAGGAAGCCGATCCCGCGGGCCTCGCACCACGGCAACAGCGCCTCCAGAGCCTCGGGCGACCACACCGACAGCTCGGCCTGCACCGCGCTCACCGGAAAGACCTGCTGCACCCGCTGCAACTGCCGGATCGTCGCGTCGTGCAGGCGGGTGCCGAGCCGGCGGCCACCTCGCGCGCCCACCGCGCACAACCCCAACGCCCTCACCTTTCCGGCCCGGACGAGTTCCGCCATCGCGCCCCACGTCTCCTCGACGGGGACCTCGGGGTCGGCGCGGTGCAGTTGATAGAGGTCGATCACGTCCGTCTGGAGGCGGCGCAGGGAGGCGTCGCAGGCACGTTTCACATAGCCGGGGCGGCCGTTGGCCACGATGTGCTGTTCGCCGACCAGCAGACCGACCTTGGTCGACACGAACGCGTCCTGCCGACGTTCCTTCAACACCCGCCCCACCAATAGCTCGTTGGTGAACGGGCCGTACATGTCGGCCGTGTCCAGCAGCGTCGAGCCGAGATCGAGCGCCCGGTGCACCGCCCTGACCGACTCCTCGCCCCGCTGCCGCGACGAGCTGTAGGCCCAGCTCATCGGCATGCACCCGAGCCCGACGGCTCCCACCGCGAGTGCCGCCGCGCCGATCGTCCTGCGCTCCACCTGGCCGTAACCCTCCCTCTTCCGGCACCCCAACCTAACCTCTGCGCTCCGGTTCGCCCGACCTAGGGCCCGCTCGACGGTGCCGCCGGGGTCGCGGGCACTCCATCCCGCTCACCAGCGAAGATCGGGTGCCGTCACCTTTCCTCGGCCTGATCCGCCTCAAGGCTCTAGCCTCCTGACCATGACTGCTGACGTGTGGCTCCCCATCCCGCCGGAAGAGATCGAGGGTCTGCCCGAGGGCCCCGCCTACCGCTTCTGGAACGGCGCCGAGGAATTCCCCGCGGACCCGGCCCAGTGCGCGTTCTACGTCGTCCCGTACATGAAGCCGCCCGGTCTCGGACAGCGTCCCCTGCCGCAGATGACGCACCTGGAGGTCGTGCAGACGCTCTCCGCCGGCACCGACCACGTGGAGCCGGGCCTCAAGCACCTGCGTCCCGGCGTACGTCTGTGCAACGCGCGCGGAGTGCACGAGGCGAGCACCGCCGAGCTCACGCTCACCCTGATCCTCGCCTCGCTGCGCGGCGTCCCCGACTTCGTGCGGGCGCAGGACAGGGGGGAGTGGCTCGGCGGCTTCCGTCCCGCGCTGGCGGACAAGAACGTCCTCATCGTGGGATACGGCTCGATCGGCGCCGCCATCGAGGACCGGCTCGCACCGTTCGAGGTCGCGCGGGTGGCGCGCGTCGCGCGCTCGCAGCGCACCACGGCGCGCGGCGAAGTGCATCCGCTCACCGAACTGTCCGCTCTGCTTCCGGAAGCCGACGTCGTCATCCTGTCCACGCCCTTGACGGAAACCACCCGTCACCTGGTCGACGCCGGCTTCCTCGCCCGTATGAAGGACGGCGCGCTGCTGGTCAACGTCGCCCGCGGAGGCGTGGTGGACACCAAGGCGCTGCTGGCCGAACTGGAGACCGGGCGCATCACAGCCGCCCTCGACGTCACCGACCCCGAACCGCTGCCGCGCGAGCACCCCCTGTGGCGGGCGCCGGGCCTGCTGATCAGCCCTCATGTGGGCGGTCCGACGTCCGCGTTCCTGCCGCGCGCCAAGCGGTTGCTGGTGGACCAGTTGACTCGTCACGTGAACCGGGAGCCGTTGCGCAACGTGATCCTTACGACGGGCGCGACGCACACGTGACGCTCACGGGTTGAGTATCGCCAAGACGCCGCGCGTGTCGCGCGTAACAAGCCCATAATCCGGTTCGAGTACGGTCCGCAACCCCACGGAAGCGGTGCGTACTCGCATATGCGCTGGTCGTCACGGAGCGTAGAGGTGCTATGTCCCTGAGTGACGAGACTGGTGTATCGTCCCGACAGGGGCAGCGCCGCGTGGCTTGGGGCGCCGGGGATGGACATTTCAGATTTGTGAGGGGGGCGACGGGCGATGCACGGCCTATGGACGAGCGATCCGACGCGACGGGGTCGCCGGCGGCGACCCTGGCGAGCGGCCGCGCGCAGACGCGGCCACCACGGCATCCACGGCTGCCGTCACAACCATCACCAGCGCAGGCACAGCAGCCGCAGGCGGCAGGCGCCCCCGCTGCAACGGGACCCTCGGGAGCCGCGAGCGGTGCGGACCGGGAGGGACCGGTGAGCTCGCCACCGCCCCCCACGACGACGCTCGACGGAGCGCTGCGGGCACAGCGGCCGTCGGCTGTGACGCTGCCTCGTCCCTCGTCGAGCGGCAACGGCTCGGGACTGTTCCCGCAACTGACCCTGGCGCTGGCGTGCGCGGGATACGCCGTCGGTGCCGCGTTCGGCTGGGGATCGGAGCAACTGGCCCTGATCATGGGCGACTTCGGGCTGGCGGCCGCGGCCGCAGCGGCCGCCGCGTCCTGCTTCCGCTACGCCAGAAGCCGCCGTATCCGCTTTCGACCCGCATGGCTGCTGTTCGCCCTCTCCTCGGCCATGGCGGCCCTCGGCAACCTGGTCTGGGGGTGGTACGAGGTCGTCCTGGAGCGGCCCGTCCCCAGCCCCTCCTACGCCGACGGGTTCTTCCTGTGCTTCGCGCCGCCCGCCATCGTGGGACTCCTGGTGCTGGCCAAGCGCCCGGTGACCAAGGCGGGCTGGGTCTGCCTGGGGCTCGACGCCTGGCTGATCGGCGGCTCGCTGCTGACGCTGGCCTGGAGCCTCGCCCTGGCCCAGGCCGCCAAGATCGACGCCGGAGGCGGGGCGAGCGTGGCGCACACCGCGCTGTCGCTGGCCTACCCGCTGCTCGACATCGCGCTGGTCAGCATGGTGCTCGCGCTGCACTTCCGGCGCTCCTCGGCCAACCGCACCGCGGTCAACACCGCGATCGGCGCGCTCGCCCTGACCGTGATGTGCGACGCCCTGTTCACCTCGCCGCTGCTGCACAACAGCTACCGCTCCGGCCAGCTGCTCGACGCGGGCTGGTTCGCCGGCTCCCTGCTCCTGGCGTACGCCCCGTGGGCCACGCCCCGGCACGGGTCCGAGGAATGCGACCGGCACGGCCCGGCGGGGCACACACGCGTGGTGCACGAGCATCTGCCCGGACAGCGGGGCGGGGGCCATCATCCCAACCCCGCACAGGGGGGTGATCACACCCGGTACCCGGTCACCCGGCCGATCGCCGGCTCCCTGGCCGCGCTCACGCCGTACCTCGCCGCCGCGGTGTGCACCCTGGGGATCCTTTACAACGTCCTCAACGGCCGCAGCGTCGACCGCGTGGTGCTGATCACCGGCGGCACCGTCGTACTGGCCCTCGTGGTGCGCCAGGGCATCATGCTGCTCGACAACATCACCCTCACCCAGGAACTGGCGCAGAAGGAGAACCACTTCCGTTCCCTGGTGCAGGGCTCCAGCGACGTCATCATGATCGCCGCACCCAACGGCATCCTCCGGTACGTCTCCCCGGCCGCCGCCGGGGTCTACGGCCGCACCGCCGAGGATCTGGTGGGATCGGAACTGGCCAGTCTCATCCACCCGGAGGACCTGGGCTGCGTGGTGCACGAGGTGCGCCGCTTCCTCGCCGCCAGCCCGCTCGAGGAACCCACTACGCGCATCGAGTGCCGCTTCAAGTCCGGGAACGGGGGCACCTCCCGCTCAAGCGACGCCGAGAGCGGGGGAGGCTGGCTCAACGTCGAGTCGACCGTCAACCGGCACCACGGCGGCCTCATCTTCAACAGCCGGGACGTGACCGAGAGAGTGCGTCTCCAGGCACAGCTCCAGCACAACGCAGAGCACGACCCGCTCACCGACCTGCCCAACCGCGCGCTGTTCACCAAGCGCGTCCAGCAGGCCCTGTCCGGCCGACGGGCCTCCGACCGGGGCCTCGCCCTGCGCAACACCGCCGTCCTGTTCATCGACCTCGACGGCTTCAAGGGCGTCAACGACACGATCGGGCACCAGGCCGGGGACGAGCTCCTCGTCCAGGCCGCCCGCAGGCTCCAGGAGGCCGTCCGGCAGGGCGACACCGCCTCCCGGCTGGGCGGCGACGAGTTCGCGGCCCTGATCGTCGGGGACAACACCCGTGACCGCACGGCACGTGAACGACACATCCTGGAGCTCGCCGACCGCCTCAGGATGACGCTGTCCCAGCCGTACCTCATCGACGGCAACGATGTCCGGGTCAACGCCTCCATCGGCGTGTCCTTCGCCGAACCGGGCCTCGGCGCGGGGGAGTTGCTGCGCAACGCCGACCTGGCCATGTACCGCGCGAAGGCGGGCGGCAAGGGCCGCGTCGAGCTCTACAGGCCGCAGATGCAGCAGGACGTCGTACGCAAGGCGGAGCTGGCCACGCGGCTGCGTGCCGCGCTGCACGACGGCGAGTTCGCGCTGCTGCACCAGCCGGTGGTGTCTCTGGAGGACGGCCGGATCGCATCGGTCGCCGCCCAGGCGCGCTGGCGGTCCTCGCAAGGGGTGCTGTTCACGCCGGCCGAGTTCCTGCGGGTGGCCGAGGACAGCGACAAGACCGCCGAGCTGGGCCGCTGGATGCTGGAGGAGGCCGTCGAGCAGGCCGCCGAGCGCACCGCGACCGGGCTCGCCGTGCCCATCGCGGTCCGGATGAGCGCGCGCCGGCTGCTGGACAGGTCCATGCCGCTCGGCTCGATCGAGGCGCTGCTGACCCGGCACGGGCTGCCGTCCGGCTCGCTCGTCATCGAACTGTCCGACCTCGACCCCCGGATCGGGCTGGACGACCTGGAGCGCCGCCTGAGCGGCCTGCGCAGACTCGGCGTCCGGGTGGCCCTGGACGGCTTCGGCAGCGGGTACGCCGCGATCACCGCGCTGCGCAGACTCCCCGTGGACGTCCTCAAGCTCGACCGCGGGCTGGTCGAGGGCGTCGTCGAGTCGGCGCGGCTGCACAAGATCACCAGTGGGCTGCTGCGGATCGCCGGCGACCTCGGGCTCCAGTCCGTGGCCGACGGCGTGGACCTGCCCGAGCAGGTGGTCGCACTGCGGGCGATGGGATGCACGCACGGGCAGGGCATGGCCTTCTCCGGGCCGCTGGACGAGTACCGGCTGCGCCGGGCGCTCAGTTCCGGCCACTATCCGGTGCCGCACGGGCCGGTGGAGCCGGCGTTCGCCGGCGGGGGCGCGAGAGAACCGCAGGGGCGTCCCGGAGGTGAACGAGCCAAAAGAGGCACAGCGGTGTACACCAGTGGTGTCCCCGCTGTTCTCGGAGGCGGCAGTGCCCTTCGCTCACATAATGAGACTCCCGTCCCACCCACTTGACACCGGGTGTGCGCCGGGGGGAGGGTCTGTGCCATGCGCACCCGAATTCTCGTACTTGGAAAGCGCGTCGGCTGAAGCTGGTGACGTCCGGACAGACCCGGAACTCCCAGCGACCACCACCGGCGCGCTCCCCTCGCTTGCCTTACGGCACGAGGGGTTTTTTGTTGCACAGGCACCAGTCGTGCAGCATCGAAACTCCGCTCAAACTTCGCAAAAACCCTCAGCATCGAGAAGAGAATGCCGATGACCGAGCAGGCCTCCGGGGCCCATCATCCGCAGCCGCGGCCCCGATCCGGAGGACACCAGTCCGCCCCCGAGCACGTCACGGGTGCGCAGTCCCTCATCCGTTCGCTCGAGGAGGTCGGCGCCGACACGGTATTCGGCATTCCCGGTGGCACCATCCTGCCGGCGTACGACCCGATGATGGACTCCAAGCGGGTGCGCCACGTGCTGGTCCGCCACGAGCAGGGGGCCGGACACGCGGCCACCGGTTACGCGCAGGCCACCGGCAAGGTCGGCGTCTGCATGGCGACCAGCGGCCCCGGTGCCACCAATCTGGTGACGCCGATCGCCGACGCGATGATGGACTCGGTGCCGCTCGTCGCGATCACCGGTCAGGTCGTCTCCAAGTCGATCGGCACGGACGCCTTCCAGGAGGCGGACATCGTCGGCATCACCATGCCGATCACCAAGCACAGCTTCCTGGTCACCAAGGCGGAGGACATCCCCCGGGCGATCGCGCAGGCGTTCCACATCGCCGCCACCGGCCGTCCGGGACCGGTCCTGGTCGACATCCCCAAGGACATCCTCCAGGCGAGGACCACCTTCTCGTGGCCGCCGGCCATGGACCTGCCCGGCTACCGGCCCGTCACCAAGCCGCACGCAAAGCAGATCCGCGAGGCCGCGAAGCTGATCACCTCCGCCAAGCGGCCGGTCCTGTACGTCGGCGGCGGTGTGATCAAGGCCGGCGCCACCGCCGAGCTGAAGGTCCTCGCGGAACTCACCGGAGCGCCCGTCACCACCACCCTGATGGCGCTCGGCGCATTCCCCGACAGCCACCCGCTGCACGTGGGAATGCCGGGCATGCACGGTGCGGTCACCGCCGTCACCGCGCTGCAGAAGGCCGACCTGATCGTCGCCCTCGGCGCCCGCTTCGACGACCGTGTCACCGGCAACCTGGACAGTTTCGCCCCGTACGCCAAGATCGTCCACGCCGACATCGACCCGGCCGAGATCGGCAAGAACCGGGCGGCCGACGTGCCGATCGTCGGGGATGCCCGCGAGGTCATCGCCGACCTGGTCCAGGCCGTCCAGAAGGAGCATGCCGAGGGCCACAAGGGCGACTACACCGCCTGGTGGAAGGACCTCAGCCGCTGGCGGGACACCTACCCGCTCGGCTACGACCAGCCCGAGGACGGCTCGCTGTCCCCGCAGCAGGTCATCGAGCGCATCGGCCAACTCGCCCCCGAGGGCACGGTCTTCGCGGCCGGCGTCGGCCAGCACCAGATGTGGGCCGCGCACTACATCCAGTACGAGAAGCCGGCCACGTGGCTGAACTCCGGCGGCGCCGGAACCATGGGCTACGCGGTCCCCGCGGCGATGGGCGCCAAGGCCGGGGTCCCGGACCGGACCGTCTGGGCGATCGACGGTGACGGCTGCTTCCAGATGACCAACCAGGAACTCACCACCTGCGCCCTGAACAACATCCCGATCAAGGTCGCCATCATCAACAACGGCGCCCTCGGGATGGTCCGCCAGTGGCAGACCCTCTTCTACAACCAGCGCTACTCCAACACCGTCCTGCACTCCGGGCCCGACGACGTCAACCCGGAGGCCAGGGGCACCCGCGTCCCCGACTTCGTGAAGCTGTCGGAGGCCATGGGCTGCTACGCGATCCGCTGTGAGGACCCCGCCGACCTCGACAAGGTCATCGAAGAGGCGAACTCCATCAACGACCGCCCGGTCGTCGTGGACTTCATCGTCCACGAGGACGCCATGGTGTGGCCGATGGTCGCCGCCGGCACCTCCAACGACGAGATCATGGCCGCCCGGGACGTGCGCCCCGACTTCGGCGACAACGAAGACGACTGAGCGAGAGAGACGTAAAAGACCATGTCCAAGCACACGCTCTCCGTCCTGGTGGAGAACACGCCGGGCATCCTCGCCCGGATCGCCGCCCTGTTCTCCCGCCGCGGCTTCAACATCGACTCGCTCGCGGTGGGCGTCACCGAGCACCCCGACATCTCCCGCATCACCATCGTGGTGAGCGTCGCCGACCTCCCGCTGGAGCAGGTGACGAAGCAGCTCAACAAGCTCGTCAACGTGCTCAAGATCGTCGAGCTGGAGCCGGGTTCGGCCGTGCAGCGCGAACTCGTCCTGGTGAAGGTGCGCGCCGACAACGAGACCCGCTCCCAGATCGTGGAGATCGTCCAGCTGTTCCGCGCCAAGACCGTCGACGTCTCTCCGGAGGCCGTCACCATCGAGGCCACCGGCTCCAGTGACAAGCTGGAGGCCATGCTGAAGATGCTGGAGCCGTTCGGCATCAAGGAACTCGTCCAGTCCGGCACCATCGCGATCGGCCGCGGCGCGCGCTCGATCACGGACCGTTCGCTGCGCGCGCTCGACCGCTCGGCATAGGACGCGTTCGGACGGTCGGGTGACACCGGCCGTCCGGATCCCGCCCGTATGGCGAGACCCCGAAACTTCCCTTCCCCCCACCGTCATACGGTGGGACGCAACACCTGCACACAAGGAGAGAACCCAAAGTGGCCGAGCTGTTCTACGACGCCGACGCCGACCTGTCCATCATCCAGGGCCGCAAGGTCGCGGTCATCGGTTACGGCAGCCAGGGCCACGCCCACGCGCTGTCGCTCCGTGACTCGGGTGTCGACGTGCGTGTCGGTCTGCACGAGGGCTCCAAGTCCAAGGCCAAGGCCGAGGAGCAGGGCCTGCGCGTGGTGACGCCGTCGGAGGCCGCCGCCGAGGCCGACGTCATCATGATCCTGGTGCCGGACCCGATCCAGGCCCAGGTCTACGAGGAGCACATCGCCCCGAACCTGAACGACGGCGACGCCCTGTTCTTCGGGCACGGCTTCAACATCCGCTTCGGCTTCATCAAGCCCCCGGCCGGCGTGGACGTCTGCATGGTCGCCCCGAAGGGCCCGGGCCACCTGGTGCGTCGCCAGTACGAGGAGGGCCGCGGCGTTCCCTGCATCGCGGCCGTCGAGCAGGACGCGTCCGAAGGCGCCTTCGCGCTCGCCCTGTCGTACGCCAAGGGCATCGGCGGCACCCGCGCCGGCGTCATCAAGACGACCTTCACCGAGGAGACCGAGACCGACCTGTTCGGTGAGCAGGCCGTCCTCTGCGGTGGTACGGCCGCGCTGGTCAAGGCCGGTTTCGAGACGCTGACCGAGGCCGGCTACCAGCCGGAGATCGCGTACTTCGAGTGCCTGCACGAGCTGAAGCTGATCGTGGACCTCATGTACGAGGGCGGCTTGGAGAAGATGCGCTGGTCGATCTCCGAGACCGCCGAGTGGGGCGACTACGTCACCGGCCCGCGGATCATCACCGACGCCACCAAGGCCGAGATGAAGAAGGTCCTCGCCGAGATCCAGGACGGCACCTTCGCCCAGGCCTGGATGGACGAGTACCACGGCGGTCTGAAGAAGTACAACGAGTACAAGCAGCAGGACGCCGAGCACCTCCTCGAGACCACCGGCAAGGAGCTGCGCAAGCTCATGAGCTGGGTCAACGAGGACGCGTAAGCCTCTGCCGACGGGACCGGAGCATGGCGCTCCGGTCCCGTTGTCCATCCCGTCGCATCACGGACGGGTGATCCTTCCGAAGAGGCGCAGGACGACTCCCCCAGCGCCACTACACTGCCGTACTACATACGCGTCAGGCCCACAGCGTCGTGCGTCTTCCACGCGGCTAAGCGACACCGAGAAATTTCCGGCACACCCCCGCGCCGCCCGGCACGCACTCTCGCCGCACCGGCCAAGGGCCCTGGTAGCTCCGCTACGAGGACCTTCGTCCGGCACGCCGAGAGCACGCACCGAACGACACGGGAGCGCACCGGAAATTCCCCGGCGACGCTCCCCTCCACCGCATGCGGCCGTCGGGACGGCCGTCCGCATTGGACATGTGAGGACTCACGTGAGCTCGAAACCCGTCGTACTCATCGCTGAAGAGCTTTCGCCCGCGACCGTGGACGCCCTTGGTCCGGACTTCGAGATCCGGCACTGCAACGGCGCCGACCGGGCCGAGCTGCTGCCCGCCATCGCCGACGTGGACGCGATCCTGGTCCGCTCCGCCACCAAGGTCGACGCCGAGGCCGTCGCCGCCGCCAAGAAGCTCAAGGTCGTCGCGCGAGCCGGCGTCGGCCTGGACAACGTCGACGTCTCCGCCGCCACCAAGGCCGGCGTGATGGTCGTCAACGCCCCCACCTCGAACATCGTGACCGCCGCCGAGCTCGCCTGCGGTCTGCTGCTCGCCACCGCCCGCAACATCCCGCAGGCCAACGCCGCGCTGAAGAACGGCGAGTGGAAGCGCAGCAAGTACACGGGCGTGGAGCTCGCCGAGAAGACCCTCGGTGTCGTCGGCCTCGGCCGCATCGGCGCGCTCGTCGCGCAGCGCATGTCCGCCTTCGGCATGAAGGTCGTCGCCTACGACCCCTACGTGCAGCCCGCGCGCGCCGCGCAGATGGGCGTGAAGGTGCTGTCGCTGGACGAGCTGCTCGAGGTCTCCGACTTCATCACCGTCCACCTCCCCAAGACCCCCGAGACGCTCGGCCTGATCGGCGACGAGGCGCTGCGCAAGGTCAAGCCGAGCGTGCGCATCGTCAACGCCGCGCGCGGCGGGATCGTCGACGAGGAGGCGCTGTACTCCGCCCTCAAGGAGGGCAGGGTCGCCGGCGCCGGTCTCGACGTGTACGCGAAGGAGCCCTGCACGGACTCCCCGCTGTTCGAGTTCGACCAGGTCGTCTCCACCCCGCACCTGGGCGCCTCCACCGACGAGGCACAGGAGAAGGCCGGTATCGCGGTGGCCCGCTCGGTGCGCCTCGCCCTCGCCGGCGAGCTCGTGCCGGACGCGGTCAACGTCCAGGGCGGCGTCATCGCCGAGGACGTCAAGCCGGGTCTGCCGCTCGCCGAGCGCCTCGGCCGTATCTTCACGGCGCTCGCCGGCGAGGTCGCGGTCCGCCTCGACGTCGAGGTGTACGGCGAGATCACCCAGCACGACGTGAAGGTGCTGGAGCTGTCCGCCCTCAAGGGTGTCTTCGAGGACGTCGTCGACGAGACCGTGTCGTACGTCAACGCCCCGCTGTTCGCGCAGGAGCGCGGTGTCGAGGTGCGGCTGACGACCAGCTCGGAGGCGACCGACCACCGTAACGTCGTCACCGTGCGCGGCACGCTCGCGGGCGGCGAGGAGGTGTCGGTCTCCGGCACGCTGGCCGGCCCCAAGCACCTCCAGAAGATCGTCGCGGTCGGCGACTACGACGTGGACCTCGCGCTGGCCGACCACATGGCCGTGCTGCGCTACGAGGACCGTCCCGGTGTCGTCGGCACCGTCGGCCGCATCCTCGGCGAGGCCGGGATCAACATCGCCGGCATGCAGGTGTCGCGTGCGGTCGCCGGCGGCGAGGCGCTGGCCGTTCTCACCGTCGACGACACGGTGCCCTCCGGGGTGCTGGCCGAGGTCGCGGCGGAGATCGGCGCGACGTCCGCTCGCGCGGTGAACCTGACCTGAGCAACGGGCCTCGCCCTCAAACGCCGGACGGGCTGAGCTTGCTCGGTTCGTCCGGCGTTTCGCATGTCTGCTTCCGGACCTCGACCCGCCGCAGCGTGACGGACGCCAGCACCGCCGCTCCGGCCAGCAGCACCGCACCCGCGATCGCCGCCCCCTGCATCCCGCTGGTGAACGCCTCCCGCGCGGCAGTGGCCAGGCCCGGGGCGCCGTCGGCGACCGCCAGCGCTCCGCCCAGCGTCTCGCGGGCGGCCTCGGGGGCCGAGTCCGGGATCTCGTGGCGGTAGATCGCCGTGCCGATCGAGCCGAGCACCGCCATGCCGAGCGCGCCGCCGAACTCCGCGCCGGTCTCCATCAGGGAGGACGCGGAGCCCGCCCGCTCCAGCGGGGCCGTGCCCATCGCCAGGTCCATGATCTGGGACATCACCACGACGCCGCCGACGGCGAGCACAGCGCACGCGACCAGCACCAGCACCATCGAGTCCGTCCCCGCGAGGGACAGCACCCCGAAGCCGGACGCGGCGATCAGGAAGCCCGCGGTGACGACGTAGCCGCGGTCGACGCCCTTCTGGACCAGCTGGGTCGCGACCGGGGCCGCCGCGCCGATCGGCACCGACGGCAGCAGCGCCCACAGGGCCGCTTCCAGGGCGCTCTTGCCGAGCACCGACTGGAGGTACTGCGTGGTGAAGTAGGCCGAGCCCATGATGCCGAACGCGGAGACGAGGTTCAGGGCGACCGAGGGGGCGAAGCCACGGCCGCGGAACAGGGCCGGGGAGATCATCGGTGCGGTCGCCGTGCGCTGGCGGTGCACGAAGAGGGCCGCGAACAGCAGGCCGACGGTGATCGGGACGACGTAGCGGACGTTCCAGCCCTCGGAGGGGATCTCCTTCAGGCCGTAGATCACGGGGAGCACGGCGGCCATGGACAGCGGGACGCTCGGCCAGTCGAAGCGGCCGGGCTCGGGGTTGCGCCACTCGGGGAGCATGATCGGGCCGAGCGCCAGCAGGAGCGCCATCGCGGGCAGGTTGACCAGGAAGACCGAGCCCCACCAGAAGTACTCGACCAGCAGCCCGCTCATCACCGAGCCGAGCGCGATCCCGGCCGTCATCACGCCGGACCACAGTCCGATCGCCTTCGCGCGCTGGCCGGGGTCGGTGAACATCGTGCGGGTCATGGCCATCGTCGACGGCATCAGGGTCGCGCCGCCGATGCCGAGGACCGCGCGGGCCGCGATCAGGATCTCGGCGCTGTTCGCGTACGCCGCCGCCAGTGAGGCCGCGCCGAAGGCGGCGGCGCCGACCAGGAGGAGCCGGCGGTGGCCGATGCGGTCGCCGAGCGAGCCCATCGTCATCAGCAGCCCGGCCAGGACGAAGGCGTAGATGTCGAAGATCCACAGCTGCTGGGTGCCGCTCGGCTCCAGGTCCGCGCTGATCGCCGGGATCGCGAAGTAGAGGACCGAGACATCCATCGAGACCAGCAGCAGCGGCAGCATCAGCACGCCGAGCGCGGTCCATTCGCGGCGGCCGGCGCGGGCCGGCGGAGAGGTGGTGCCGGTCGGGTTCGTTGTCATGACGGCGAATGTACGCGCGTCTTAAACGACTGTCTAGAACATACGTATAGGACGGACGTATGGGACGTCTGTATAGGACGTCTGTATAGGACGGTTGTATGGATCGGCGGTAGGGTGGCCCCATGGGACACCGTGAGGATCTGCTGGAGGGCGCCAAGCGCTGCCTGCTCGACAAGGGCTTCGCGCGCACGACGGCGCGGGACATCGTCAAGGAGTCGGGGACCAACCTGGCCTCGATCGGCTACCACTACGGCTCGAAGGACGCGCTGCTCGCGCAGGCCTACGTCTCGCTGGTCGAGGGGATGGGAGACGCCTTCGAGGGCGACCGAACCGCCGGGCTCACCACCGAGCCCGGCTCCACCGCACGGTTCCAGGAGGTGTGGTCGAACATCATCGGCACCATGCGCGCACCCGGTTCGATGTGGCGGCTCAGCATGGAGATCGTCGTCATGGGCGACCAACTGCCCGAGCTCCGCGACCATCTGGCGGCGGCTCAGCGGGAGGCCGCGCGCGGGCTGATCCCGCTGCTCATGGGCGGACGGGAGGAGGACGTCCCGGAGGACGTCGTGGACACCCTGGGCACTTTCTACGTGACCTTGATGACGGGCCTCATCGCGCAATGGCAGTTCGACCCGAAGACCGCCCCCGGCGCGGAACAACTCACCGAAGGGCTGCGGCAGGTCATCGAGGCGGCCACGAGGAAATGACGCGGCCGGGTCCGCATGCTCCGGCCCTCGCCTGTCGTTGCGGTCGTGGGCTGCGCGCGGATGGATCCCATGCAGTCCGACATGCCCGAGGCGGACGCCGGGGCGGAGGTTCTGATCGTCGGTGGCGGGTCCGTCGGGCTCACCGCCCGGGCGCTGCTCGCACGCTGGGGCGTACGGACCCTGCTGGTCGAGAAACACCGTGAGCTGTCGCCGTTCCCGCGGTCCCGGCTGATCGACGTGCGCACGATGGAGATCTTCCGGCAGCTCGAACTCGCCGAGCGGATCACGGCGGCCGCGTTCGCGCCGGAGTACGGCCGCATCCGCTTCCGGGGCACGCTGCACGCCCCCGGCTTCGCCTCGGCCGCGATGATCGGGGTCACGGGACCCGTGCCGGAGAGCCCGGTGACCGGCGTGGTCACCTCGTCCTGCGAGGTGACCGGCGTGGTCACCTCGCAGGACCGACTGGAGCCCGCTCTGCTCGGCGCCGCCGCCTCCGAGGTGCGGTTCGGGGTCGAACTCCTCGGCCTGGCGGAGGAGTTCGACGATGTCGCGGCCTGCTCGCCGATCGCGGCAGCGCGGAGGGCACCCGCGTTCGCGCCCGCCACGTACCGGCCGCCGACGGCGCCGACTCCACCGTGCGGGAACGGCTGGGCACCGGCACCGAGGGCCCCGGCGCGGTCGGCCGTGTCACCACCGTCGTCCTCGACGCCGACCTCGGCCACTGGTCCGCCCGGCAGCGTCCACCTCACCTCGCAGGGGTCGTTCCTGCCGCTGTACCCCGAGGGCGGCTGGGCCCGGTTCACGCCCACGCCCGAGGACCCCGACGCCGCCGACCGGCCCGGCCTCGTCGTGCGCTCCCTCGGCGCCGACGCGAAGGTCGACGTCCTGCGCGTGCAGCGCTGGGCGGTGAACGCCTTCGTCGCCGAGCGCTTCCGGCACGGCAGAACCCTGCCGGCCGGCGACGCCGTCCACGCGATCCCGCCCGCCGGCGGTCTTGGCATGAACCTCGGCGTCGCCGGGCGACAGCGCCCCCACCGCGCCCTCGACGCCATCACCCCGGGCTGAGCGGGCCGGCTACAGCCGCGCCCCCTTGAGCGCCATGTGCAGCAGCAGCCGGTCCTCGCCGTCGTCGAGGTCCAGACCCGTGAGCTGTTCGACGCGGGAGAGGCGGTAGTACAGGGTCTGGCGGTGGATGCCCAGCTCGGCCGCCGTGCGGCCGGCCTGGCCCGCGCAGTCGAGATAGACCTCGGCGGTGCGGGCGAGTTCCCGCTGGGCGGGGGAGAGGAGCGGGGCGACCACGGGGTCGTGGACCGTCGGCGGGGACAGCGAGGTCAGCAGGCGGTACGGGCCGATGAGCGACCACTCCGCCACCGGGCCGAGCCGCGGTTCCGCGAGGGCCGCGCGAGCGGCGGCCGACGCCTCCTGCCAGAGCGACCCCAGCTCCGCGAGGCCGGTGCGCGGCTCGCCGAGACCGGCCGCGACCTGCGCCCGGCCCTTCTTGGGCGGCCGGGCGGCCGGGGCCTCCTTCAGCAGCCGGGACGCCGCCGCCTGCGCCGCCGTGCGCACCTCGGGCGAGCGCAGCCGTACGAGCACGGCCAGGCTCTGCCCGGACGCGCCCCACGGCACCGTGCACAGCGCGGTCGCGTGCGGCACCGTCCGCACCGACGGGGCGTCGTCGGGGTCGGCCGAGGGCCACGGAGCCACGCAGACGACCGTGTGGACACCGTCCGCGCGCGGGCCGAGGGCCGTGCGCAGCTCGGCGACCGCCATGTCGCCCTGCCAGCCGCGCTCGGCGGTCAGCGCGGCCCGCAGCTCCCGGCTCAGGTCCGCACCGTGCTGCGCCTCGTCCGCGAGCAGGGCGCCGATCCGGGCGGCCACCTCCATGGCGGCCGCCAGCTGCTGGTCGGTGGGCCCGGGATCGTCGTCCAGGAGCCAGACGTAGCCCCGTACGACACCCCGGTGGCGTACCGGCAGGCAGATTCGTCCGCGGTACACCCCCGCCTCCGGAGTGCGCGGGATCCGTACCGGCCCGGTGGCGCGCGTGATGCCGAAGCCCTCGAACCAGGTCCTCACGGCCGACGTGGAGCGGCGCGTCAGGATCGAGCGGGCGCGCACGGGGTCCAGGGCCGACGCGTCGAGTTCGTCCTCGCTGTCGTAGGCCCCGAAGGCGATCAGCTCGAAGTCCCGGTTCTCCAGCGTCGCGGGGGCGCCCAGGAGCTCCGAGATCTCGTCGACCAGCTCCTGGTAGTCACCCTTGAATTCCGACGTCACCCGGGCATTCTCCCGCATTCCCCGGGACCCTTCATACATCTGTCTGAGATCTCCGGCACGGATGCGTGACAGCTGTCGATGGCCGACGATCGGAGGGATCCTTAGGTTTCACGGTGGTTCTCCGTGCCGTACCCGAATGGTTGGGATTCGGCTGCTTTTCTGCTCCTGTGGAGGTGCCCCGTGCTGGGTCCCGTGATTCTTGCCGCGTCGCGCAGCGACCGGATGCGACGCCTGATCTCGGCGGCCCCGGTGACCAGGCAGGTCGTCGACCGCTTCATCCCGGGCGAGACGGTCGACGAGATCGTGCCGATCGTCCAGGACCTCAGCGACCGGGGTCTGGAGCTGACGATGGACGTCGTCGGCGAGGACATCACCCGCCCGGAGCAGGCCGCCGCCGCCCGGGACGCCTATCTGGCGCTCATCGACCGGCTGGGGGAGCTGGAGCTGGGCACCAGGGCCGAGATGTCCGTGAAGCTGTCGATGTTCGGGCAGTCCCTCCCGTCGCCCGCCACCACCCTCAACCGAGGGCCCTCCGGGCCCGCCCCTGCATTCCAGGGCGGCCACGAGCTGGCCCTCGCCAATGTCCGGCCGGTCGTCGAGGCCGCCGCCGCGATCGGCACCACCGTCACCCTCGACGCCGAGGACCACACCACCCTCGACTCGATGTTCGCCATCCACGAGGAGCTGCGGAAGGACTTCCCGCAGACCGGCTGCGTCATCCAGGCCTACCTCTTCCGCACCGAGGCCGACGCCCGCCGCCTCGCGGAGAGCGGCAGCCGGGTCCGCCTCGTCAAGGGCGCCTACAAGGAGCCCGCCGAGGTCGCCTACCAGCAGAAACACGAGATCGACAAGGCGTACGTCCGGATCCTGAAGATTCTGATGGAGGGCGCCGGGTACCCGATGATCGGCTCCCACGACCCCCGCCTGATCTCCATCGCCCAGGAACTGGCCCGCACCGCCGGGCGCAAGCTCGACGAGTACGAGTTCCAGATGCTGTACGGCATCCGCAGCGACGAGCACCTGCGCCTCGCCGCCGAGGGCCACCGCATGCGCGTCTACACGGCCTACGGCACCGACTGGTACGGCTACTTCATGCGCCGGCTCGCGGAGAAGCCGGCGAACCTGCGCTTCTTCGTCCGCTCGATGATCAGCAAGGGCTGAGCCCGAACACCCGCTCAAGTTCAAGGAGTTACGGATCTCATGGACGCTGTGACCCAGGTCCCCACCCCCGTCAACGAGCCGGTGCACGGCTACGCCCCCGGCTCGCCCGAGCGCGCCCGGCTGGAGGTCAAGCTCAAGGAGCTGGCCGAGAACCCGATCGACCTGCCGATGACCATCGGCGGCGAGAAGCGGTTCGGCGGCGGCGAGCGCGTCGACGTCGTGCAGCCGCACAACCACAAGGCCCGCATCGGCACCTACGGCAACGCCACCCAGCAGGACGCCCAGGACGCCATCGACGCGGCCCTGGCCGCCGCGCCGGCCTGGCGCGCGATGTCCTTCGACGACCGCGCCGCGATCATCCTGCGCGCCGCCGAGCTGCTCGCCGGCCCCTGGCGCGAGACGCTGGCCGCCTCCACCATGCTGGGCCAGTCCAAGACCGCCCAGCAGGCCGAGATCGACACCCCCTGCGAGCTCGTCGACTTCTGGCGCTTCAACGTCAAGTACGCCCGTGACCTGCTCGCCGAGCAGCCTCCGGCGAACTCCCCGGGCGTGTGGAACCGCCTCGACCACCGCCCGCTGGAGGGCTTCGTCTACGCGATCACGCCGTTCAACTTCACGGCCATCGCGGGCAACCTGCCGACCGCCCCGGCCCTCATGGGCAACGTCGTCGTCTGGAAGCCGTCCCCGACGCAGACCCACGCCGCCGTGCTGCTCATGCAGCTCCTGGAGGAGGCCGGGCTGCCCAAGGGCGTCATCAACCTCGTCACCGGCGACGGCATCGAGGTCTCCAAGGTCGCCCTCGAGCACCGCGACCTCGCCGGCATCCACTTCACCGGCTCGACCAGGACCTTCCAGTACCTGTGGAAGACGGTCGGCAGCAACATCGAGAAGTACCGCTCCTACCCGCGCATCGTCGGCGAGACCGGCGGCAAGGACTTCGTCGTCGCCCACCCGAGCGCCGACAAGGCGGTGCTGAAGACGGCGCTGACCCGTGGTGCCTTCGAGTACCAGGGCCAGAAGTGCTCGGCGACCTCCCGGGCGTACATCCCGGCGTCGATCTGGAACTCCGGCTTCAAGGAGGAGTTCGCGGCCGAGGTCGACTACATCACCATGGGTGACGTCACCGACCTGTCCAACTTCATCGGCGCCGTCATCGACGAGCGTGCCTTCGCCAAGAACAAGGCCGCCATCGACCGCGCCAAGCAGGACGACACCTGCACGATCGTCGCGGGCGGCTCCTACGACGACTCGGTCGGCTACTTCGTCCGCCCGACCGTCATCGAGTGCAGCGACCCGGAGAACGAGGTCTTCACGACCGAGTACTTCGGCCCGGTCCTCGCCGTGCACGTCTACGAGGACGACAAGTACGACGAGATGCTGGACCAGATGGAGTCGGTGTCCGCCTACGCGCTGACCGGCTCGGTCATCTCCGCCGACCGCGCCGCCACGGCGTACACGATGGACAAGCTGCGCTACGCGGCCGGCAACTTCTACATCAACGACAAGTCGACCGGTGCCGTCGTCGGCCAGCAGCCCTTCGGCGGCGGCCGTGCCTCCGGCACCAACGACAAGGCCGGCGCGCCGCAGAACCTGATGCGCTGGACGCTGACCCGCGCCATCAAGGAGACGCTGGTCGCGCCGACCGACTACACGTACCCGCACATGGGCTGACGGCAAGTCGGCATGCAGGAGGGGCCGGGCGTCTCGCCCGGCCCCTTCGCCGTGCTCCGGCGCGCCGGACGGGGCGCTAGCCGGGCATCTCCGTCCGCTCCCACCACTCGTACACGGTGAGGCTGCCCTCGGACGTGTCCGCCCGGCGCGCGGTCGGTCTGAAGTGTTCGTAGCCGTTGCGGAGCTCGATCTTCACATCCGGCCCGGGGGACGGGACGGGGACGATCCGGTCGGGCAGGTCGTCCGGGCCGCCCTCCAGGAACACTTTCGCCGTGTCGTTCATGACCTCACCGTTCCCCTCGCCGTGACCGTCTGTCCCGTGCGGCGCGGAGGATCAGCCGAGTGGGCGATCGCCGGCCGCGCCGATACTGGTCGGATGACCACGACCGCCTCCGCACCCACGCCCCGCACCGCGCACACCGCCGACCTCACCCCGGCCGAACTGCACGCGATCCGCGTCCTGTTGGACGACGCCTTCGACGGCGACTTCTCCGACGAGGACTTCGAGCACGGCCTCGGCGGCATGCACGCCCTCGTGCACGACGAAGCCGGGCTGCTCGTCGCGCACGGCTCGGTGGTCATGCGGCGGGTGCGGCACCGGGAGAGATGGCTGCGGGTCGGATACGTCGAGGCGGTCGCCGTACGGCCGGACGCGCGCCGCACCGGGCTCGGCGGCCGGGTGATGGCCGAGCTGGAGCGGGTCGTCGACCGGGCCTACGACGCGGGGATGCTCTCCGCGAGCGACGAGGGGGCCGCGCTGTACGCCGCCCGGGGCTGGCAGGTGTGGAGCGGGCGGGTCTGCGGGCTCGGCCCCGGCGGGGTCGTCCACCTCCCGGACGAGGAGGGCAGCACCTTTGTGCGGACCGCACTCGCCGGGCCGCTGGATCCCGCGTTCGAGCTGGTCTTCGACTGGCGGGACGGGGATGTGCTGTGACGGGCCGTCGGTAGAAAGTGCAGGTCAGTGGCGTGTGACCCACTCCACCGTCTCAGATAGTAGGAAGTCCGAGTAATTGTGGAGACAGACGCGCTGTCCTCCCTTAGCTTTGTAGAAGCCGAACGTCTCGCTCGATCAAGCGAATGGCGGTCGTGAGCCGGGCCCCGTGCAGGCAACCCCTGCGGCCCGCTCCCCGCCCCACCCGGCGTCTCGAAACCCCTCTGTGCACTCCCCGATTGTCGAAGGAGTCGATTTCCCATGGCCGAGACGACCGCCCGCCGTCGAGTCCGTCACCTCTCCCGTACGAGCGATTCCGACCGCAAGAACGCGGCCGCCGCCCTCCAGCGCGCCCTCGACCGCAGGGACAACGGCGGCAGCACGGGCCACCAGGCCGCCTGACGCCTCAACGCACCCAGGAGCCGGGAGCCGCACCCGATCGAGGTGCGGCGCGCGGGCTCACGCCCCGCGCCGCACCTCGAAGTGGTCGATGCGCTCCCCGCTCTGCGCCAGTGCCGACACGTTCAGCCGGGGCTTCGCGCCGCTCTGCGCCTCCACGCTGAGGAACGAGAAGCCCCGGTAGCGAACGCGCGACCACTGCACGCTCTCCGCCTTGGTGTTCCGTGACTTGGTCCACTTGAAGGTGTCGACCGACTCCCGGTCGGTCACGTGCCCCTCGTAGCTCTCCTCGGTGCCCGGGGGGAAGCCGTACAGCTCCTTGCCGCCCCCGCCCGCCGTGACGTACACGATGCCGTCGCGCGTCGGGTCCGTCTGCGCGCCGATGGGCACCTGCCTGCCGACCTCGCCGTTCTTGATGGCGTCGGTCCGCTCGTAGACGTGGTTGTGCCCGTTGATCACCAGGTCCACCTGGTGCCGGGCGAACAGCGGCACCCACTCGGCCCGCACACCCCCGTCGGACGCGTGCGAGGACGTCGAGTAGGCGCAGTGGTGGAAGAAGACGACGATGAAGTCCACTCCCTTCGCCGCCCGCAGTTCACCGAGCCGCTCGTCCAGCCAACCGGTCTGACGGCCGCCCGTGTAGCCCTGGTTGGCGGGGATCTCGTACGACACGTCGTTAGCGTCCAGCGCCACGAAGGCGACGTTGCCGTAGGTGAAGGAGTACACACCAGGGGCCGTACGGGCATCGAAGCCGCTGTCCGGCAGGGACCAGCGGGCCAGCTGGCCGCCGTAGCCGTCCGGCGAGTACCAGGCCTCCATGTCGTGGTTGCCCGTCGTCACCATCCACGGCACCGTCCTGGCCACCGACTCGGTCTGCTTGAGGTAGCCGTCCCAGTGGCCGGGGTCGTAGGCGTCCGACTTCTCGCCCAGCCCCTTGATGTTGGCGTAGCAGATGTCGCCGGCGTGGAGGTGGAAGGCAGGGCCCTGGCCCAGCAGGAGCTTGTCGTTGGTGGCGGCCGCCTCGCTGACGCCCTGGTCGCCGAAGGCCGTGAAGGTGAAGGTCTCCGGGCTCGCCGGAGCCGTGCGGAACGAGGCGATCGTCGCGCGGTTCCCCGGGGCCGCCGGGTCGAAGCCGTCATGGCCCACGCCGTAGTAGTACGTCGTGCCGGGGCGCAGGGAGTCCAGTGCCGCGTGGATGTAGTACTGCTCCAGCGCCGCGCGGATGCCCTGCAGTTCGGGGGTGTACAGGTCGCGGATCTCGGCGTCGATCCTGCGGCTCAGGTCCTCGGGGCGCAGACCGATCCGGACGTACGGCTTCTGCACCGCGGTCGGCACCTGCCAGGAGATCCGCATCTGCGACTTCGGGTCGGCGCCGAAGGCGAGATGGCGGCCGAAGGGGGTGACGGCGGAGCCCGCGACCTTGGTGGAAACGGACGGGGAGGGCCGTGTGCCCGCCGGTCCCGAACTCCGTTCCGACCCCGAGCAGCCCGTCAGCAGCCCGCTCGCGACGGCGCCCGCGGTCACCAGCGTGCGGCGCCGGGTCAGCCTGGCGCGCAGGTACTCGTGCTGCTCCGCCATGCTCATGCGGCGGGCCAGCTGCGGGGGGATGCCGAAGTCGGGAAGGTCCATGGTGGGAAAGTTCCCAGCGAAGGCCAACGCCCGTCCTGCGTACGGGTGAACGGCGATCGAAGCGCAGGAATCCTCGCCCGTCCGGCTGTCCGCATGGCGGACACCGCATGTCATCCCATGGGACGAGGAGTAGGGTGCCGACATGTCTCGCAGCCTCAATCTCGCAGTGATTCCCGGTGACGGCATCGGCCAGGAGGTCGTGACCGAAGGTCTGAAGGTCCTCTCCGCCGTCCTTCCGCAGGATGTGAAGCTGGAGACCAAGGAGTACGACTTCGGCGCCCGGCGCTACCACGCCACCGGTGAGACCCTCACCGACGCCGATGCCGAGGCGCTGAAGCAGCACGACGCCATCCTTCTGGGCGCCATCGGTGACCCGTCGGTCCCCTCCGGCGTCCTGGAGCGCGGCTTCCTGCTCAAGCTCCGCTTCCTCTTCGACCACCACGTCAACCTGCGTCCGTCGAAGCTCCTGCCGGGTGTCGCCACCCCGCTCGCCGGCCAGCCCGAGATCGACTTCGTCGTGGTCCGCGAGGGCACCGAGGGCCCCTACACCGGCAACGGCGGCACCATCCGCAAGGGCACCGAGCACGAGGTCGCCACCGAGGTCTCCGTGAACACGGCCTACGGTGTCGAGCGGGTCGTCCGGGACGCCTTCGCCCGCGCCCAGGCCCGCCCGCGCAAGAAGCTGGCGCTGATCCACAAGAACAACGTGCTGGCCTTCGCCGGTCACCTCTGGACGAACATCTTCAACAAGGTGGCCGAGGAGTTCCCCGAGGTCACCACCGAGTACATGCACGTCGACGCGGCCACGATCTACCTGGTCACCCAGCCCGAGCGCTTCGACGTCATCGTCACCGACAACCTCTTCGGCGACATCATCACCGACCTCGCCGCGGCCGTCTCCGGCGGCATCGGCGTCGCCGCGAGCGGGAACATCAACCCCAGCGGCGCGTTCCCGTCCATGTTCGAGCCGGTCCACGGCTCGGCCCCGGACATCGCCGGCCAGGGCAAGGCCGACCCGACGGCCACGGTCCTGTCCGTCGCCCTGCTCCTGCGCCACCTCGGCCACGACGCCGAGGCGACCCGCATCGAGGACGCCGTCTCGGCCGACCTCGCGGAGCGCACCGGCAAGCCCGCCCGCAGCACGTCGGAGATCGGCGACGCGCTGGCCGTACGAGTAGCCGGCTGACCCGCCGCGCCATTCGAACTTCGAAGCCGCCGGGTCATATCGCCCCCGGCGGCTTCCACATGTCCGCCGCCGGGTGGCACCATCGATCCCCGGGTCGCGTTTTCTCGCCGATCACGCCGAACAGGCCGATTTCTTCCACGGCTGCCGCTTGCGATAATCGAACGCGGAGCCGCGGAATGAGGGAATGCTCGGACGTCCTAGCACTGGCCACTGGCAGTACTGGCGTGAGCGCGGCCCGCCACAACCTAACCGGTGAAGGACACCTACTCATGACGACGCCCACGATCGAGCTCAAGCCCTCCGCCAGCCCGCTCGCCGCCGCAGAGCGCGAGGCGATACTGGCCAACCCGGGGTTCGGCCGCCACTTCACCGACCACATGGTGACGATCAAGTGGACCGAGGGCCGCGGCTGGCACGACGGCGAGCTCGTGCCGTACGCGCCGCTCTCCCTCGACCCGGCCACCATGGTGCTGCACTACGCGCAGGAGATCTTCGAGGGTCTGAAGGCCTACCGCCAGCCGGACGGAACCGTCGCCTCCTTCCGCCCCGAGAAGAACGCCCGGCGCTTCCAGTCCTCGGCCCGCCGGCTCGGCATGCCGGAGCTGCCGGTCGAGACGTTCATCGAGGCGTGCGACGCGCTGGTCAGGCAGGACGCGGACTGGGTGCCGGCGCACGGCGGTGAGGAGTCCCTCTACCTGCGCCCCTTCATGTTCGCCACCGAGGTCGGCCTGGGCGTGAAGCCGGCCGGCGAGTACCTGTTCATCGTCATCGCCTCGCCGGCCGGCGCCTACTTCCCCGGCGGCGTGAAGCCCGTCTCCATCTGGGTCTCCGAGGACCACGTCCGGGCCGTGCCGGGCGGCATGGGCGACGCAAAGACCGGCGGCAACTACGCCGCGTCCCTGCTGGCCCAGGCCGAGGCCGCCGCCGAGGGCTGCGCCCAGGTCTGCTACCTCGACGCGGTGGAGCGCAAGTGGGTCGAGGAGCTCGGCGGCATGAACCTGTACTTCGTGTACGGCGACAAGATCGTCACGCCCTCCCTCACCGGTTCCATCCTGGAGGGCGTCACCCGTGACTCCCTCCTCCAGGTCGCCCGCGACCTCGGCTACGAGGCGGAGGAGGGCCGGGTCTCCGTCGACCAGTGGCAGCGCGACTCCGAGAACGGCACCCTGACCGAGGTCTTCGCCTGCGGTACGGCGGCCGTCATCACCCCGGTCGGCGTCGTCAAGCGCACGGGTACGGAGTGGCGGCAGGGCGACGGCGAGCCCGGCGAGGTCACGATGAAGCTGCGCCGGGCTCTCCTGGACATCCAGCGGGGCACTGCCGCGGACCGGCACGGGTGGATGCATCGCCTGGGCTGATCAGTGCTCGGCGCTGAGGCCGGGGGTCGGGGGGGGGGGGGGGGGGGGGGGGGGGGGGGGGGGG
>NZ_JBYIVZ010000053.1:0-71566 GCF_057710365.1 Streptomyces sp. bgisy027 | reverse complement strand
AGGGCTCACCCGTCGCTACGACCCCAAGGGGCATGCCCTGTCCGAGACAGAGAGCCGTTCCTGGGCCCGGGCAGCGGTACCAGGCAGGCCCGGCTCGTGGGTTTGGTTGGAGCGGCCCACCAAGGAGGACCCGCTGGACGCTCTCATCCTTGAGCGCTCGGCTCTCGCCGTACAGACGCTCACGGGGGCCTCCGGCCGTGGTACCGACGACGCGGTCGTCAGGATCGCCTGTGACGCCGATGTCCTCGAGGCCGACCGCCTCGATGCTGTCCGCGCGCTGGGGCTCACCGGCCCCGTGACCGTCATCGTGACTTCCGGCCCTGGACTGTCGGAGCCACACAGCACCCGGATCGGCGGCCACGGCGTGGCCCTGGCGCCCGGGGCAACGGCCCTGCCTCCGGATCTCAGGGCAGGGACGGCGGTCGCCCATGAGCCGCTAGACCTTCCGGCCGCCCTGGACCGGGCCCGCATCGCGCTACGGCTGACCGATCGCGTGAGTGGTCCCGGACCGTCCCTGGTGGCGTACGACGAACTCGGAGCCCTCGCCGTTCTCGCCGAGCGGATCACGCCACTCGAGGCGGCTGCCGCCAACGACGTGCGCCACCTGGACCAAGTGTTCGGCACCCATCCCTGGGTGATCGACACCCTCCAGACGGTGCTGGACCAGCCCAGTCTGCGGCAGGCTGCAACCGGCCTTCACGTCCACCACTCAACCCTCCAGGAACGTCTGTCGTGGCTCTCGGCCCAGCTTGGCTACGCTGTCACGAAGCCTGGCGGACGTCAGCGTGCCGCCGTCGCTGTCCTGCTCTGGCGGATCGCCCACAGCCAGGGCGAACACACCGGCGGCAACCCGTAACGGCAGTCCGGTAGCGGGAACGGCCCGAGTACAAAACCCTCGGTACTGGCGTCTTTGCTCTGCCCACTCAGCTTCCCGTGGTGGCCTGCCTGCCAGGCAGTAATCGGATTACCCTTTCCGTTTCTACTGGTACGGTAGTCATCGACCATCTGGAACGCCCTATCCGAATCGTCTGCTGGACTTGTCGGAGTGGGTGATGGGCCCATCGAACGCCATGGAGGCGTCCGACGCCGACGTGCCGACAAGCCCGCTGTCGTCGCATGCCGTTGCCCGTGAGGCTTTGCGAAAGGATCAACTGTGCCCACTATCGCCATCGTCGGAGCTGGTCCCCGGCTAGGTCTGGCCATCGCTCGCACCTTCGGCTCACGCGGCTTCGATGTCGCCCTGATTGCCCGAAATCGCGAGAAGCTCGAGCGTCTCGTCGGAACGCTCACCGCAGACGGCATCAGTGCCGACGCGTTCCCCGCGGATGTGCTCGATCGTGATGCCCTCGTCCAGGCGCTGAAGGGGGCTGCCGCGGAGTTCGGCAGTGTCGACGTTCTGGAGTACTCCCCGGCTGCGGCAAGCAGTTCCACCACCCTGACGAACCCGACCGAGACGAACCCGTCCCACGTGCAGCGCGAGATGGAGTTCCAGTTCTATGGGGCGATCGCCGCCACGAAGGCGGTGCTGCCCGCCATGCGCGAGGCCGGAGCGGGCACACTGCTCTACACCACCGGAGCAGGCTCAGTCGTCCCTGCCCCGAAGGCAGCCAATGTCAGCACTGCTGCCGCGGCACTGCGCAATTGGGCGATCAACCTCCACAAGGAACTGGCCGACACCGGCATCCAGGCGGCCCACGTGGCCCTCGATGTGACGATCGATACCCCCACGTTCTACGGACAGCCGAGGGCCACGGCCGATCAGCTCTCCCCCGTCTACTGGGACCTGCACGCCCGTGACCGTGACAAGGCTGAATTCGTATTCAGGGGCTGACGCCGCACCGGCTGCCGCCTTGGCCGCTCTTTCGCCGAACCGAGCCCAGAGTGCAGTTCCGCTCAGGTCGGACGAGATACCTCTGCGGATTGTGCTGCAGCCGGCCGTAGCCGGTGCGCGAACCCGCTCGCCCCGGCCCGGCAGCGCAGCATCCCGCCTCATGCCACCCCCGGCCTCTGTCCACCGAGGAGGAGCCATGACATACGCGTACGAACTCTCGAGGCGAGCGCGGCCTCGGCGTATGGGGCGAACGATGGAGTCGGCTCCGCATGCTGTCTCCGGTCATGAGCCCGGGGTCGAACAGGTCGACCACGGTGTCGCGCGAGCATTCGAGCTGCTCGGAAAGCGTTGGACCGGAATGATCCTGGCCATGCTGCTCGGAGGGCCGGCCTACTTCGGCGAGCTGCGGCGGAGGGTTCCCGGAGTCAGTGAGCGGATGCTGTCCGACCGGCTCACCGAGCTCGGCTCGGCGCAGCTCGTCGTGCGTGAGGTGCACGACGGGCCGCCGCTGCGGGTGTCCTACCGGTTGACGGAGACCGGTGCAGCGCTGGAACCCGCGTTCAACGAACTCGCGCGCTGGGCCGAGAGGTACCTGTGCGAGGGTGAGCAGCCGGTCGGCTCCTGACGTCCAACCGTCGCGTATGGCTTGGGGTCAGGGTTGGGGTCGTTGGGGGCGCGGCAGGACGAGCCGTGGATTCATACCGGTGGTGTTTCCGTCTGCCGGGCCTGGCTCGCCGATCTCAAGGTAGCCGTGCAACGCGGTCGAATCCCCACCGCCTGTCGTGTGCCCTGGTCTCCTGTACCGACCATGTCCGTGAGTGGATCTCGTCGGCGCGATCCGCACACCTGGTGTGCCGCCGTGCGGGTCCTGATCACCTGTACGCGACACCTGGCGGACCGTACGACCTGGGGCCCGGGCACGCTTTGCTATGGGCTGCGGGTGAGTGGTCATCGCGGGGCCGGGTGACCTCTCAGGAGCCGTCCTTGCCGGTGCGTGTGAGGGGGGCCATGGTCAGGTACATCGCGGTGGGTGCGGGGGCCTCGGGCAGCGGTGGGCTGTCGGTGCCAGGGGTGGTGTCCGAGCTGAGCATGTGCCCGACGAGGCGGTGCCAGATGTCGGGGGCGTCACCGGTGGCGGTGATGACGCCGGCGTTGGCCATGAGGAGGATGACGAGGTCCTCCGAGACGAAGTCTTCGCGAAGGTGCCCGCTGTTCCTGGCGCGGGCGGTCAGTTCAAGGAAGCCGTGGTAGGGCTCAGTGCTGCGGGCCTTCAGTGCCTTTGCGGCGGGGAAGGTCGTGGTCAAGACATCGGTGAAGCCGCGGTCGGCAGCCTGTATGGCGCAGACAGCAGTGCTGAAGCCGGTGAAGCCGTGCCAGGGGTCGGGGTTGCCGAGTGCCATGGTGACGGCGTCGGCGTCCATGCGGTCGGCGAAGACCGCGTTGATGAGCTTCTCCCGGCTGGCGAAGCGGCGGGCGAGGGTGGCTTTCCTGATTCCGGCCTGACGGGCGACGGAGGCCATGGAGACGCCGCCTCCTTCGGTGGCCTAGAGGCGGGGGGCAGCGGCCAGGATGCGGTCGCGGTTGTGCTCGGCATCGGCATGCAGCCCTGGTTCGGACGGCTGGCCTGCGGTTTCAGCGGGGTCTGTGGGAGGAGTCATGCCTCCACCGTATCGAAGTGGAACACCCGGCCCAGTTTTGTTGTTATGCTGGCGCTGGATTCGGGAAGGCCGTTCCACTTCTTTGAAGGAGATTCATCATGCGTGCTGTAACCCTGGACTCCGTTCCCGCGACTCCTGCCGTGACCGAGGTCGACGCCCCCCGCCCCGAGGCTGGTGAGTTGCTGGTGAAGGTGGCAGCCTCCTCGGTGAACGGTTTCGACGCCTCCACGGCGGCCGGATATCTGCAGGGGATGATGGAGCACCGGTTCCCGCTGGTGCTCGGCAAGGACTTCGCGGGCACCGTCGAGGCCGTCGGTGAGGGCGTGGCCGGCTTCGTGGTCGGCGACGCGGTCTTCGGCGTCGTGACGAAGCCGTTCCTGGGCACCGGGTCGCTGGCCCAGTACGTCACCGTGTCCACCGCGATTGGCGTCGCCCCGATCCCCACTGGCCTGGCGGTGTCGGATGCGGGCGCTCTGGGTCTGGCCGGTTCGGCCGCGCTGGACAGCGTGAACGCGGTGGCTCTGACCGAGGGCGAGACGGTGCTGGTCTCCGGCGCCACCGGCGGGGTGGGCGCGCTGGCCGTGCAGCTCGCCGCCGCCCGCGGTGCGAGGGTGATCGCGACCGCCCGCCCCGGCGAGCAGGCCGACTTCGTCACCGGCCTGACCGGCGCTGGGGTCCATGTGGTCGACTTCACCGGCGACCTCGAGACCCAGGTTCGTGAGATCGCCCCCGAAGGCGTCGATGCTGTGCTGCACCTGGCGGGTGACGGTGCCCAGCTCGCCGGCCTGCTGCGGCCGGGCGGCAGGATCGCCTCCACCATCGGCCTGACCCAGGACGCCGTCAAGGGCGAGGACGTCGCCGTGCACACGGTGTGGGCCGACCCCAGTGCCCAGACCCTGACCGCCCTTGCCCAGCAGGCGGCCTCCGGCGCGCTGCGGGTACCGGTCACCGCCACCTACCCGCTGGAGCAGGCACCCGAGGCGTTCGCCGCCTTCGGCGCCGGTGCGCTCGGCAAGCTCGCCGTCACCTGCTCCTGAAACCGGCTCGGCTTCAGCGAAGAGAGCTGATCGGGCCCGCCGTCGTCATCGTCGGCCATGGGCCTGGGCCATCGCCCCCACACGGCACCGTGTGACTGGGTGCTCGACCTGCACAACGGGCCGGCCGGTACCGGCCTGTGTGTCGCGCACGTGGCCATCGACCTCTGGCTCGGCGTCGGAGGACCTCCGGGTTTTCCGACGGCCGCACCCGAGCAGGTCGCTTCCCCTGTAGGGGGAGCTGTACGAAGGCAAGCACCGCTCCGAGGCCGTCTTCAGCGGCTGAGCGGTGGCCGGTCACCAAGGGCAGGGGGCTTGCGTCCCCCGGCCCGTTCCCCTTTCGTCCCCATCCGGAAAGATCATTACCGTGAACGTCTTCCTGTGGATTCTGCAGGCCGTCCTCGCCGCCATGTTCGCCATGGCCGGCGTCATGAAGTCCACCCAGCCCAAGGACAAGCTGGTCGGCCAGCTGCCCTGGGTGGCCGACTTCTCCCCGGGCACCGTCCGCTTCATCGGCATCGTGGAGTTCGCCGCCGCGCTCGGGCTGATCCTTCCCGCGGCCACCGGCATCGCCCCCGTGCTGACCCCGCTGGCCGCGACCGGCCTGGTGGTGGTGATGGTGCTGGCCGCGATCACTCACGCCCGCCGCAAGGAACCGAGTGCGATCGCCTTCAACGCCGTCCTGCTGATCCTGGCCGCGCTGGTGGCATGGGGACGCTTCGGCCCGTACAGCTTCTGACCTCGCTGCTCACCCACCTGACCGATCAAGGGCTGCCGCCCTGGCCCGGTGGCGCCGCGGACTGTGCCGAGCGGCGTGAACAGGCGCTGACCCCTTCGGGGATCCGATGAATCGCCACACGGGTTCTGCGAGGTCACCGGCCTCTTACGTACCACCGCCCGAGCGTGAGTCCGACGAGGGTCGGGGCGGCGCAGGCAGTACCGTCCCGGCCCGCACCGGCCCGTGGCCAACGGCGAGTTCACCGACGCCTTCGTCAGACCCCCTGTCAGACTCCCTTTCCCCGCGGCCGGGCGCCGCAAGGCCGTCACCGACGCTCTCACCGTTCGGCCACTCACTCCCACCAGAAGGAAAGATCCCCGATGCGTGTCACCGTCTTCGGCGCGACCGGCGCCATTGGCCGCCTCGCCGTCCAGCAACTCCTCGACGACGGCCACCAGGTCACCGCCCTGGTCCGCACCCCCGCCAAGCTCGCCCTCACCCACCAGAACCTCACGGTCGTCACAGGGCAGCTGACCGACGGCGAGCCTGTCCGGCAGGCTCTCACCGGCGCGGACGCGGTGATCAGCGCGCTCGGCCCGTCCCTCAAGCGGTCCGCCACCGGCACCCCGCTGACCGACGGAACCCGCACCGTCGTGCAGGCCATGGAGGCGCAGAAGGTGACCCGCTTCATCGGCCTGGCCACGCCCTCGCTGGCCGACCCACGCGACAAGGCGCACTGGAAGCACAAGGTGCTTCCTGTCATGGCTCGGCTGATGTTCCCCAACGCGCTGGCCGAACTGAAGGGCATGACCACGGCCGTGACCAGCTCCGGTCTCGACTACACCATCGCCCGCATCACCAACCCCACCAACAAGCCCGCCACCGGCCACATCCGCTCCGGGTTCCTCGGCCACGACAAGGTCGGCTCCGCCATGAGCCGCGCCGACATCGCGGCCTTCCTCGTCGCCCAGCTCACCGACACCCGCTACCGGCGAGCCATGCCCGCCATCAGCAACTGAGCCAGGACCCCGTCATGACCTTCGAACTCGGTGTCTACTCCTTCGGCAACACCCCGCGCCTGCCCGACGGCCGCCGCGGTCCCACCGCACAGGCCATCCGTGACGTGCTGGAGGCCATCAAGCTCGCCGACGAGGTGGGGCTGGACTTCTTCGGCGTCGGCGAGCACCACATGCGGGCGATGCCGCTGTCCTCGCCCACCTCCGTGATCAATGCCGCGGCGTCCTCCACCCATCGGATCAAGCTCGGCACCACGGTCACCGTCCTTTCGACCGACGACCCGATCCGGGTGTTCCAGCAGCTCGCGACCGCCGCGTCCCTCGCTCCCGGACGCGTCGAACTGGTCGCCGGACGCGGCTCGTCGACGATCACGTTCCCGCTGTTCGACCACGACGAGCACGACTACGACATGCTGTACGCCTCCAAGCTCGACCTGCTGATGGCCGTCAACGCAGGGGAGAACGTCACTTGGAGCGGCCCCCACCGCAGGCGGCCGCTGCAGGAGGCCACCGTCTTCCCTCGCCCCGAGCAGCCGCTGAAGATCTGGCTGGGCACCGGCGGCAGCCCGGACTCGGTCTACCGCGCCGTCGAGCTCGGGCTGCCGATGTTCCTCGGCGTCCTCGGGGGCACCCCCGAGTACTGGGCGCGCTACGGGCACGCCTACCGCGAGGCCTGGGCCCAGGCGGGTCACCCCGCACAGCGGGCCGACATCGCGGTCTCCATGCACGGGTTCATCGCCGAGTCCGGTGCTCAGGCCAGGTCGACCTACCTGGAGTACGAGCATCGCATGATGGCCGAGGGCCTGGCGGAACTGGGCCGCCCTGCACCCGCACGCGCCGAACGGGCCGCGGCCATCGAACCCGGCGGCATGGTCTTCGTCGGCAGCCCCGACGAGATCGCCGACCGCATCCTCCACCTGCACGCGCTGCTCGGTCACACCCGCCAGATTCTGCAGATGGACGTCGGAGGCATGCCCCAGCGCGACTTCCTGCGCGGCATCGAACTGCTCGGCACCAAGGTGCTTCCCCAGGTTCGCGCCGAACTGGCGAAACCATGAACTCGAACCAAGCGCGAACCGTGACGACACGACCGCACTCGGCCAGGGCCAGGTGACTTCCCGGCGCCGACGTCCCGACACCGCGCCGGGTTCAGTACCGCGTCCAACCGGGCGCGTTTCAGTGACCCTCTCCACATGAAAGGCACCTCTTCATGTCAACAGCATTAGGGAACCGCACTCTTCGGACCGTCACCCGCAGGGCGGCGGTGCTCGGTGCCGCCCTGCTCGCCTTCAGCGTGCCGGCCGTTTCCTCGGCCGGTGCCCAGACCGGCAGGATCACGGAGTTCACCACACCGACCGCGGACAGCCAGCCCCTGGACATCGTCCCCGGGTGCGACGGCAGCCTGTGGTTCACCGAGACCAAGGCCGACAAGATCGGGCGCATCACACCGGACGGCAGGATCACGGAGTTCGGCGAGGGCATCACACCCGGCGCCGCTCCCGCCTTCATCACCCCCGGGCCCGACGGCAACCTCTGGTTCACCGAGGCATTCGCCACGGACGGCACCGGCCCCGCTCCCGAGAAGGTGCAGATCGGCCGTATCACGCCGCAGGGCAAGGTGACCGAGTTCAGCGAGGGCCTGAACCCCGCTGATGGAATGGCCTACATCACCGCGGGTCCGGACGGAAACGTGTGGTTCACCCAGGACAGGGGCGGCGTGGTCGGCCGTATCACGCCACACGGCAAGGTGACGACGTTCCGTGAGGGCATCACGCCGGGCAGTTCCCCCTATGGCATCACTGCCGGTCCGGACGGCAACCTCTGGTTCACGGAATCGCAGGATCGAATCGGCCGCATCACACCGCAGGGCAAGGTGACCGAGTTCAGCACGGGGATCACGCCCGGCAGCTCGCCCGCCGAGATCACGGTCGGCGCGGACGGCAACCTGTGGTTCACCGAGGCCTTCGGCGCCCGGATCGGTCGCATCACACCGCAGGGCAAGGTGACCGAGGTCAGTGCGGGCATCACCCCGGGCAGCCTTCCCCGGGGGATCACGAGCGGACCGGACGGGAACATCTGGTTCGCCGAATTCGGCGGGCCCTTGGCGACCGACGGGAACCGGATCGCGCGCATCACGCTGACAGGCAAGGTCACCGAGTACTCCGACGGACTCACCCCCGATGCCATGCCGTTCGGCATCACCGCCGGCCCGGACGGCCACGTCTGGTTCGCCGAAGCAGCCGTCAGCAATATCGGACGCATCACCGTCAAATAGGCCGACAGCCGGAAGACCAGGGGAGACCCTCCCGCCCTTCCGGCCTAGCGCAGAGGAGACGACACCGATGAGTGCCGGAAAGATCTGGAGCGTCGAGGACAACCTCCGTCAGATGCAGGTGTCCGACGACGCGTACAACGCCCGTGACATCGCCCGCTTCAACCACCGTGACGATGCCAGGATGCACATGCCCGGGGGCGTCGAGATGGACATGGACGCCCATGTCAACGACATACTGGCGGGCCTTGCCGCCTTTCCCGACCTGCGTCCGCACAATCACGACTACAAGATCGCGTTCGGTGAGGGTGAGTGGACCTTCGCGGTGGCCGACGTGACCGCGACCAACACCGGTCCGGTGATGGGGCCGTCAGGGAAGTTCGTGCCGCCCACCGGCAAGCCGGTCGCCTTCGAGATGGCGACCGCCGCCCGATGGATCGAGGGGCGCATACTCGAGGAGTACGTCTGGACCGACACTCCCCGCATGCTTCGCCAGCTCGGCCTTCTGCCCTCTCCGTTGCCCGCCGAGCCCACCGTCGGTCTGGCACTGGGCTCCGCGATCCCGCTGACCGCCCGGCCCGGCACAGACGCGGTGGCCGAGAACAAGGCCCGGATGAAGGACTCCGACGACGCCTGGAACGCCGGTGAACTGAACGCCGAGAGCCTGCACTTCGCGCCGGACATCCTCGTCTACGGCCTCGACGAGAAGCCGCTGGGGCTGGACGAGTACCTCGGCTACGTCGGCCTGTACCGCGCCGCGTTCCCCGACCTGGCGATCGGCAACGACCCCTACGTCCACATCATCGGCTCCGGCGACTGGACCGTCACCATCGCCCGGTCGGCCGGTACTCACACGGGCCCGCTGCCTCTGCCGGACTGGGTCGCTCCCGAGCCCCTGCCGGCCACAGGCAAGCGCGTTGACGTACCTCAGTACACCGCCGCCCGCTGGCAGGACGGGAAGATCACCCATCTGAAGGTCATGTCCGACCTGTTCGCTCTGGCCGGCCAGTTGGGACTCGGCTCCTGAACACCACCTCGCCGCGTGGGGCCCGGGGCGATCAGGCTCTCGGCCCCACGCAACCCCCTGGTGATGCACAACCCGGGTAGCGCCAGGGACCTCCTCTGGCCGGCCGGACCGTCGTCGTCACCGGCGGTACTCGCGGCGTCGGGGCCGGGATCGCGCGGACCTTCGCCGCGGCGGGTGCCGACGTCCTGGTCTACGCCCGGCGGGCGCCCGAAGTCCCGCTGAGGAACGTCGAGTTCGCCCCGCCCGCCGTACGCGCTTTCTTCGCGGCGCTGCCCCGCCTTGACGTGTTGGTCAACAATGCGGGTGGCGCCCCCTGTCGTCCTTTTGGCGCGGCAGCCGCCCCTCACCGGGAACGGCGGCCTACGGGGTGGCCAAGGCCGGCCTGGAGCACCTGGCCCGCTCCATGGCCGTGGAATGGGCCCCGGAGGTCCGGGTCAACACCCTCATCGTCGGGATGGTCCGCACCGAGAAGGCGCATCTCCACTACGGCGACGAGGAAGCAGTCGCCGCCGTCTCCCGCCCGGTCCCGCTGGGCCGGCTCGCCACCCCGGCCGCCGTCTTCCGGGAGGCCGTCGACGATCTCGCCCACCTGGTCGAGCGCTGCCACTCCCTGCGCTGAACCACCAGTCCGCGATGTCGCCTACGCCTGGGTCCGCCGAGCCGGTCCCCTCGGCGGATCTCAGAGTTCAGCCTCGGTATCCGGATTCCGCTGGTGACGATCTCCGAGTCACAGCAAGGGTCCGTCGAGCAGGGCGGGAAGGTTGTTTCCGAGGAGGTCTCCTTCCCGCGGGTCGGTCAGTGACTGTTCCGCCCAGATGATTTTGCCGTGAGGGGTGTGGCGACTTCCCCAACGGTCGGTGAGCTGGGCGACAAGCATCAGACCACGGCCACCCTCGTCGAAGACCCGTGCCCGGCGCAGGTGCGGAGCGGCGCTGCTGGCGTCGGAGACCTCGCAGATGAGATGGGCCTCGTCGCGGATCAGGCGCAGTTCGATGGGGCCGGCGCCGTAGCGGATGGCGTTGGTGGCCAGTTCGCTGACGATCAGCTCGCTGGTAACGGCCAGATCTTCCAGCCCCCAGGCGGCCAGCCGGTTACAGGTGAGCTTCCTGGCCTCGGAGACACATGCCGGGTCGGCGGGCAGATCCCAGGAGACGCGGTGGTCGGCATCCAGGGTATGGGTACGGGCCAGCAGCAGCGCTATGTCGTCCCTGGGACGGTCAGGCAGGAGCGCCTGCAGCACGGTGTCGCAGCGTTCTTCCAACGACGGCGCGACACCGGAGAGGGCGATTCGAAGCTGCACGAGTCCGGCGTCGATGTCCTGCCTGGCCGACTGGATCAGGCCGTCTGTGAAAAGAGCGAGCACGCTCCCATCGGGCAGATCGAACCCCGCGGCCTCGAAGGGTTGTCCGCCCAGACCAAGAGGAGGACCGGCCGGCACGCTGAGGAAGTCCACTTGGCCCTCCGTGGTGACCAGGGCGGGAGCCGGGTGACCGGCGCGCGCCATCGAGCAGTGTCCGGAGGCCGGGTCGTAGACGGCATACAGGCAGCTCGCAGTCGTCTCCCCGAAGTTGTCTTGCGGACCACCGTTCTCCCCACCGCCCAGGTCGAGGTTGAGAACGAGATCGTCAAGGCGGGTGAGCAACTCGTCGGGAGCCAGATCGACGTCGGCCAGTGTACGTACGGCCATGCGCAGCCGGCCCATGTTCGCTGAGGCCTGGATACCATGGCCGACCACGTCTCCCACCACCAGCGCCACCCGTGCTCCCGACAACGGAATCACGTCGAACCAGTCCCCGCCCACCCCTTGGCGAGCCCCGGCCGGCAAATACCGGGAGGCAACGTCGACGGCCGTCAGCCGGGGCGCCGCCCGGGGCAGCAGGCTGCGTTGCAGAGCCAACGCCGTGCTCCGCGCGTGGGCATAGCGGTGGGCGTTGTCCATGCAAACGGCAGCCCGGGCCGCGAGTTCCTCGGCCAGCAGCAGATCTTCGTCATCGAAGTGGTCAAGGGTGTTGTGCCGGGCGAAGATCGCAACACCCAGATTGGTGTCATGGACCAGCAGCGGCACTACCAACGCCGAGTGGACGCCATCGGGGAGGACGCTGCGATCGCCGTCAGGGGTCCTTGCCACCCACCATCGCATGTTCTCCTTGCCGACCAGATACCGGGCAGCCTTGTCGGCGGACAGAGCCCGGCCTGGGGGTGATTGCTCGTCGTAGTTGTGGCGCATGCCCACGGGCACAGTGGATTCGGGACCTCCCTCCCACTCCGCCCGCTCGGCCATCCGACGGAAGACCAGGTCAGCTGTTGACGCGGCCGGTTCCGCCTCCTCGCTGGAGAGCACTGACTCGAGCACATCCACGGTGACGAAGTCCGCCAACCGGTCGACGGCCACCTCCGCCAGCTCCTCGGCGGTTCGGGCCAGATCAAGCCGGGTGCCGATGCGTAGGCTCGCCTCGTTCACCACCTCCAGCCGCTGACGTGCCCGATATTGCTCTGTGGTGTCGAGTGCGATCGCGAGCAGGCCTTCCACCCGTCCTGCCGCGTCCCTCAAGGGGTACATCAGCCCAGTCCAGGCGTGTTCCCGGCGCTCCCCAGGGAATCGGTAGTACACCTCGTGCCGCGCATCTTCTCCAGTGCTCAGCACCCGTTCGGCGATAGAGCGTGCCTCCTCCATACCAGGCAGAGCCACGCCAGGCTCCACTTCTCCCATCGCCAGTCCGAGCAACTGTCGCTCTGCCTTGCCGGCCAGTCGTTCCATGGCGGCATTGGTCGCCCTGATCCGTCCTCGACGATCGAACAAGGTCACCGGAATCGGAAGCTGATCAAACCCCCGCTCAAGGAGGAGAGCTCTCTCGAAGCCGCCGCGTCCAACTGGTGAGGAAAGCGGCGATGGGGCCAGGGTCACATGCCAATGTGTCTCCCTTTCGGCGCTGAGCAGTGGCTGAGCCTGCGCCGTAACCTGCACGATGTGGCCATCGGCATGCCGCAACCGCAGCGGAGCACTCCACGCCCGATGCCCGACGCAGCCGAGCTTGGCCACATCAGGCAAGCCGTCCACGACCTGCCGAACCGCCGACCGCCCTACGAGCCCGGCGGCTCGGTACCCGAGGAGCCGGGCAGCACCACGACTCCATGCCGTTATGGCGCCTTGTCCGTCGACGACGATCACCGCAGTCCCGTCCAGGGCGACATGGCGGCCCGCATCGCCCCGTTCCGGATCCACAGCGCCATCGTCATCCATGGGACATCACTCATCTCATCGAGGTCCCCACCTGCACGACACGGAGTAGTGCTGTGTTTCTCACGACCAGCATGCTCCTGGGGCTGAGAGCATTCAACCGGCCTGGCTGAGTGCAGCGACATCCTGCCGTGGCATTGGGTACTTGCTGCAGTGTCCAGTGATCCACCTGGCTTCACGGGAGTCAGACGGAAGAGGTGATCGGTGTGGAGGACGGCTGAGACCCAGCAGCACCATGGTGCGGAGGGCATGTCGGTCAACGGGATCGCGCAGCGTCTGGGGGGTTGCCAGGAACACCGCGCGGCGGGCTGTGGCCAGCGACGATCCGCCGAAGGGCGTGCGCTGAGGGGTTGCGGACGTGGTGGAGTCGGCGGGGTGCGCGAGTTGAACCTGGTCGACGACGCCTGGACGGCCTTGGAACGCGGCGGGAGGCGGTGGCCGCCCAGGGGGGCCGACGGCCCGGATGCCCCCGCCAATGGCGGGAAAGGCCCGGACGCCCGTCATGCACAGCACCCTCGCGGTGCGGGGCTCGACGGGGATCGGCCATGGCACCGCCGTCGAAGTGGCATGCACGGCGCCCAACGCCCTGGTCGTGGGGACCGGACCGGGACCGGAGCCGTGAGATTGGTGAAGCGGCTGCCGAGGCCGAACCGCCTCTGCTGCATGTTCGGCGTGGAAGGGGAGACATCGGGCTCAAGGAAGTGCTGGCGTCCGTTGCCCATGCTGTCGGCGCCTGCAGAGTGCGGGTGCTCGCGGTGCGGGTACGCCGACCGGCGCTGAAGCAGTGATCGGCGACCCTCCCGGCCCGGACAGCTCGGTTCCCAGCCTCTCCCGCGTACAGAAGGATGGTCGGGAGGGCCCATGGCGCGGCTGCCCGCTGGTCAGGGGAGGAACGTGCGCAGCGCGGGAACCAGTGTGTTCGAGGCGGACGTACCGCCATCGACGGGGATGACAGCGCCGTTCACCCAGGAGGCGTCGTCGGTGGCGAGGAAGACCGCCATCCTGCCGATGTCCTCGGGTTCGCCGAGGCGTGGGGAGTTCGTGACGCTCAGGAAGGCCGCGTCCTTGTCCGGATCCGACCACGCCTGTTGAGACGCGGTGCGTACGACGCCGGGCGCGATCGCGTTGCACCGGATGCCCCGCTTTCCGTACCGGATCGCGATCGTCTTCATGTACCAGTCCACAGTCGCCTTCGTCGCCCCGTACGAGAAGGCCATGGCGTCGCCCCCGAAAGATGCGATCGAGGACGTGAAGATGATCGATCCGTTCCCCTGCGCAAGCATGTGCGGCAGGGCGTACTTGCAGGCCAGAATGCCGCCGACCACGTTGACGTCCATGAATCGGTGAAACGTCTCCGGGGCGAAGTCGAGCAGGTCGACATCGCGGGCGTAGTGCTCCTGTTCCGTCAGCATCGCGTTGTTGTGCAGGATGTCGATCCGGCCGTACTCGGCCAGCGCGGCGTCGATCATCGCCTTGTTCTGTTCGGGATCGGCGACGTCGGCCTTGACCGCGACCGCGCGACCGCCGGCGTCGCGGATCTCGGAGGCCACCGCTTCCGCGGTGTCGCCGGTCAAGGACGCCACGACCACGCCGGCACCCTCCTGCGCCATCAGGTGCGCCGCCGCCCGCCCGATCCCTCTGCCGGCGCCGGTGACCACCGCCGCCCTGCCTTCAAGTCGTCTCGTCATCCTGTCCTCTTCCGGCTCGACGAAAGGTGGTTCTCCGAAAGCAAAAGAAGCAGGGTGCCGACTCAATCCGTGCCCCGGCGAGAGCCGCACCCCGAGAGCGTCGGCTAGAGCCCGATGAGCTCCTTGGCCACCCCCCGGTCGACCTCCTCGATCGTCAAGGGCTGGTTGGCGGCGTAGCAGAACTCGCCGGTCATGTACCGGTTCTCCGCGTCGAACGGGCTGTAGGTGGTGGCGTACCAGCTGACGAGGTACCACTTGTCCGGGTCGACCTGCTCCGCCAGCCCGGGCAGACCGCCGCCCGGAATGACGGCGTACTGGAGGCACTCCTGGCTGATGCCTTCGGAGCCGAACGTCAGCTTCAGTTCCTTCATGGGGCCGATCGTCATGCCGGAGTCACGTGTGCTCTCGTACATCGCCTGGGCCGCCTCGCGTGACTCGACGCGCAGGCCGTCCATGCCCAGGAACGCTCCGCCCTGGAAGCGGTAGAGGACCGGTGTGGTCGGCGCGAGCGTCGCGACGATCGCCGGGACGTCCCACACCACCTCCGCCCAGTAGTGGTCCCGCGCCGTCTCGAGCATGTGACGGTGGACCGGGTTGTCGAGACCCTCGATCACCGCATTGATCTCGTTGATGGTGTCGGTCGCCTTCGGAAACGCTCGCGTCGCCATGGGACTCCTCCTGCCGTCGGCGCGGGATCGCCGGGAAGTGGAACGCATCCTGCCAAACGGTTGGTAGATAAACAATCGAACGCGCGTTCACTCCGTGGCTGCTTTCGGCAGTGCACCGATGATGCGCACGGCGTCACGCATGATCCGGTCCACCAGCTCGGCGCACGACGGCAGGTCGTCGATCGCCCCGGCGACCTGCCCGGACGCCATCACCCCGAGGTCCGTCCGCCCCTCCACCATGGCTGCCCTCAGCAGCATCGGCGTGTTCGCGGCAAGCAGTACCTGGCTCCAGGTCAGGCGCCGTTTGCCGTGCCTGAGCGCGAGGCCGTCGCGGATCATCTGCGGCCAGGTGAGGCCGGAAAGTCTCCGGAAGCTCGACGCCCGGCCCGCCGCCCGCAGCAACGCCCCTACTCGCCCCGCGTGTTCCAGCGATTCGACGAACGGGGTGCGCAGCATGCGGTGCGGCAGGCCGTCCACGGCTCTGGTGACCGTGACGTCCTCCGCGGTCGCCGCCAGGTATGCGGCCTTCACCGCGTCGGGCACCGTCGAGTCCGAGGTGAGCAGGAACCGTGTCCCCATCGCGATGCCCGCCGCCCCGTACGCCAGCGCCGCGACCAGTCCGCGCCCGTCGAAGAAGCCGCCCGCCGCCACCACCGGGATGTCCACCGCGTCCACGACCCGCGGCAGAAGCACGCTCGTGGCCACCGCGCCGGTGTGCCCGCCCCCTTCACAACCCTGCACGATCACCGCGTCCGCACCCCAGGCCGCCACCTTCTCGGCATGCCGACTGGCACCCACGGAGGGGATGACGACCGTTCCCGCCGCCTTGAGTTCGGTGATCAGCTCATGGGAGGGGGCCAGCGCGAACGACGCGACCCGTACGCCCTCGTCCACGATGATCCGAACCCGGTCACCCGCGTCCTGGGCGTCCGCGCGCAGATTGACTCCGAACGGAGCGTCCGTACGGGACTTCACCTCCCGTATCGCGTCCCGCAGCTGGTCCAGGGTCATGGTCGCGGAGGCCAGGATGCCCAGCGCCCCCGCGTTCGCGGTGGCCGAGACCAGCCGGGGACCCGCTACCCACCCCATGCCGGCCTGCACAATCGGGTGCCGGACGCCGACGAGCCGGGTGAGCGCGGTCTCCATCAGCTCCCGACCTCCCGTGCGCGGGCGTTGCCCGGATCGATCACCTCGCGCATCAGGCGCAGTTCCTCGGCGGTCGGTTCGCGGGTGAACGGCACCTCGTCCGGGACGGTCAGGTCGAAGGAGGTCGCCTGCGTGACCTGTTCCACGGTGACCCCCGGGTGCAGTGAGACGAGCCGCATCGAGCGGTCGGGCGTGGCGAAGTCGAGGACGCCCAGGTCGGAGACGACCCGCGCGATGCGATGGAAGCGGGCGGTGCCCGGGTGGCCCGCCGCCCGGTCGTATCCCACCCCGCACACCATGTCGACCTTCTCGACGAAGACCCGCCGCGAGTGCTTCGGTATCCAGTAGCTGGTCGGATGGTTGAGGGTGTTGGCCGACGCGCCCCGCACGCCCAGGAGTTGCCGCTCGGGCCGCTCCCATGCGCCGATGCAGGAGATGTTCTGGTTGCCGAAGCGGTCGATCTGACTCGCGCCCATCATCACGTGCCGCCGCCCGGCGGTGACCAGTGCCAGATGCTGCCGGTAGGGCAGCCAGCCCTCGACGGTGCCGTCCGGGCCCACCAGCAGCGCCTCACCGTCGGTCAGCAGCAGGTCCGGTGAGAAAGTCCGCTTGGCCAGTCGCGCACCGATCGAGGGGATGAGACCCATGGGGCTGGCCAGGATCTCCCCGGCGTCCCGCCAGGCCTCGGCGCAGGCGACCACGCAGTACTCGGCGCGCGTGACCGCCTCGGCGGGGCTCATCGCCGCTCCTGGTGCCAGGCCTGGACGGCCGACCGGTAGGCCTGCTCGTCGCCGCCGAGGAACCGCTCGGCGAACTCCGGCCAGGGGCTCCTCGCGTAGTGTTTCTGGAAGGCCTCGTCCCGGACATGGTCGGGGGCGCAGGATGTGAAGTGGCTGCCGCCCGGTGCCTCGACCACACCGGTCACCGCGTGCCGTTTGACGAGCAGCGTCTGCGGCGAGGCCTCCTTCGTCAGCTCCGCAGTGTCGACGATCCGCTCGCAGGAGACGTACGCGGTGTCGGCCGCCTCGCAGAACAGGTCGTCGAAGTAGGGGTCCGGACCGAGGTACTGGCCGTTGCCCAGCCGGTCGGCGCGGTTGACGTGCACCAGCGCCGCGTCCAGCCGCAGCGCGGGCATCGCGACGAACTCCTCCGCGTCCAGGCCCTTCACACCGAACGGCCACTCGCTGTCATAGGGCGATGTCACCGTCCGCAGGCCGGGATTGACTCGCATCACGTCGGAACCGAGTCCGGCCCGCACCGGCAGGAAGGGCAGCCGGTTCGCCGCCGCGTGCAGGCCCCACATGAACATCGCCTCGTCGATCTCCATCAGCTCGAACGCCCCGCTCTCGCGCGCGGCCCGGTAGTGCGGTTCGAGCGGGACGGAGTCGAGGGTCACGAAGGCGGTGACCAGTTTCCGGATCCGCCCCGCGGCGGCCAGCATGCCGACGTCCGGGCCGCCGTACGAGACGACCGTGAGGTCTCGGACATCGGACCGCAGCAGCGCCCGCACCAGAGCCATGGGCTTGCGGCGTGAGCCCCAGCCGCCGATGCCGAGGGTCATTCCGTTGTGCAGCCGGGCGACCATCTCGTCGGCGGTCATCGTCTTGTCACCCACCTACGCACGCTCCTTCCCGAAGGAGGCCCGGACCCGGTCCGCGATCCCGCTGAGGTTCGCCTCGAAGGTGAAGCCCTGCTCGAAGCGGTAGCTGCGGCGCACGTCCACCGGATCGATGCCGTTGATGGCGGCCTTGGCGAGTCGGAGCAACGCGCCGTCCTTCGCCGCGATCTCGCCCGCCAGCTCCAGCGCGGCCTTGTGCAGTTCGCTCCGCGGTACGACCCGCCACACCGAGCCGTGCGTGTGCAGTTCGGCCGCGGTCACCGTACGCGAGGTGTAGTACAAGGTGCGCAGCAGATGCCCTGGGACCAGTCGTGCCAGATGCGTGGCGGCGCCCAGTGCCCCGCGGTCCAGCTCGGGCAGGCCGAACGTGGCGTCCTCGCTCGCGACGATAGCGTCGGCGTTTCCCACCAGCCCGATCCCGCCCCCGAGGCAGAATCCCTGCACCGCCGCCACCACGGGCACTTCGCACTCGTACACCGCGGAGAAGGCCTCGGCGCAGCCGCGGTTCGCCCCGATCAGCGCGCTTGCGCCCTGCGCCTGCAGCTCTTTGATGTCCACGCCGGCGTTGAACCCCCGTCCCGCCGCGGCCAGTACCACGCATCGGACGTCGCTGCGGCGGCCCGCCTCCCGCACGGCGTCGGCCAGGGCGAACCAGCCGCGCACCGGCAACGCGTTCACCGGCGGGAAGTCCACCGTCACGACGGCGACACCCTTCTTCGGTTCCCCTTGCCGCGGGTCCTCGGGGAACGAGGTGGAGACATTCATCAGCGCATCAGCTACCTTCCCGCGGCACCAGATTCCACCAAACATTTGTTAGGTGTAGTCTTTGAAGCTACCAGCGGGTGGATCCGAACGGCAGTCTCCGTCGAGAACCAAGCGGGAGGACCTGTGGACAAGGCGCATCAGCCTCTGGCCGGCCGGACCGTCGTCGTCACCGGCGGTACCCGCGGCGTCGGGGCCGGGATCGCGCGGACCTTCGCCGCAGCGGGTGCCGACGTCCTGGTCTGCGCCCGACGGGCGCCCGAAGTCCCGCTGAGGAACGTCGAGTTCGCCCCGCTCGACCTGCGCGACCCGCCCGCCGTACGCGCTTTCTTCGCGGCCCTGCCCCGCCTTGACGTGTTGGTCAACAACGCGGGTGGAGCGCCCTACCGCCCTCTCACCGCGGCAGACGCCGAATGGCACACCCGCGTCCTGGACCTCAATCTCACTGCCCCCCTGACTGCCTCGCTCGCCGCGTACGACCGTCTCAAGCGGGCCCGCGGATCGATCGTCATGATCGGCAGCGTGAGCGGCAGCCGCCCCTCACCGGGAACGGCCGCCTACGGGGCGGCCAAGGCGGGCGTGGAGCACCTGGCCCGCTCCATGGCCGTGGAATGGGCCCCGGAGGTCCGGGTCAACACCCTCGTCGTCGGCATGGTGCGCACCGAGAAGGCACATCTCCACTACGGCGACGAGGAAGCAGTCGCCGCCGTCTCGCGCACGGTCCCGCTGGGCCGGCTGGCCACCCCGGCCGACGTCGGCGAAGCCGCCGTCTTCCTTGCCTCCGACGCCGCCGCGTACATCAGTGGGGCCAGTCTGCTGGTGCATGGGGGAGGGGAACGGCCCGCGTTCCTGGATGCGGCAAAGGCCAACGAAGACAACGTGTGACAGCGGCCAACCATACGAAGGACAAGGGGGCATGAGGTGACAGGAATGGCTGAGGGGCGCGTGGTCGTCATCACCGGAGCGGGCCAGGGCCTCGGCCGAGCCCACGCCATCGCGTTCGCCGCCGAGGGGGCCAAGGTCGTCGTCAACGACCTCGGGGTCGGCCTCGACGGCACGCCGCGGCCGGACAGCCCGGCGGGACGCGTCGTGGACGAGATCCACGCGGCCGGTGGCGAGGCGGTCGCGCATCGCGGCGATGTGGCCACCAGCGAGGGCGCCCTCTCGCTGATCGACACCGCTCTGGAGGCGTACGGGAGGCTCGACACCCTCGTCAACAACGCCGGATTCCTGCGCGACCGCATGCTGGTCAACCTCGATGAGGACGACTGGGACGCCGTCCTGCGCGTCCACCTGAGGGGCCACTTCCTGCCCCTGAAACACGCGGCCGAGCGCTGGCGGGCCGAGGCCAAGGCCGGCCGGGCGCCGGTGGCGCGGATCGTCAACACCAGCAGCGGGGCGGGATTGTCGGGGGCGGTCGGGCAGGGCAACTACAGCGCGGCGAAGGCCGGCATCATGGGGCTGACCCTGGTCGCCGCGGCCGAACTCGGCCGCTACGGCGTCCAGGTCAACGCGATCGCGCCCGCGGCCCGGACGCGGATGACGGAGCGGACGTTCGCCGAGGCGATGGCAGCACCTGCGACCGGATTCGACTCGATGGCGCCCGAGAACGTCTCGCCCCTCGTCGTGTGGCTGGGTTCCGGTGCGAGCACGGGCGTGACCGGACGGGTCTTCGAGGTGGAGGGCGGGCGCATCACGGTCATGGAAGGATGGCGGCCGGGCCCGAGCGCGGACAAAGGGACGCGCTGGAGCCCGGCTGAGGCGGGGGAGGCGGCACTGACGTTGCTGGCGGATGCGGAGGTGCCGCGTGGCGTGTACGGCGCGCAGTGAACGCAGCCGGCATTCAACCTTGCGGGCCACCCCAGGCGGTACTCCACCAGGAGCACCACTCTCGCCTGAACTCTCGTCAGCAGTCCACTTCGTGACAGCTCGAGCTCAGAACATCGTGTTGTCGTTGGCCGAAGTCTCTGGAACCTCCTGCTTCGTGACCCAGTGTTCGACGATCCTCCCGCCTCGTACCCGGAACAGATCGAGGACCGCCCTTCCCCGCTCACCCGGCACATCCACGCAGTGGCTGTGGACGCCGACCAGGTCGCCCTCCGCGACCGACCGCTTCGGCATGACCTGCAGCTGCGGGAACTGCTGGAAGTACGCGCCCAGTCCGGCCTTGAGGCCGGTCACCCCGTCAGCCATGCCGGGGTCGTGCTCGTGGTACTCACGGCCGACGTACCTGTCGATCGCGCTCAGATCCCTCTTCACCAGGAGCCTGTCGAAGTACGCCATGACAAGCCGCTTGCTGTGGTCGGTCTGCCACCTCGGCCCGGGCTCCTCGGTCCGCGGCCGGCTCTCCGTGGAGAACATGTCGTTGCCGCCCGCGGAGTGCTCCGGCACCTCCTGCACGATGTCCCAGTGCTCGGCGATCTTGCCGTCCTGGAAGCGGACGATGTCGAAGATGGCCATTCCCCGCGTGCCCGGCGTCAGGATGAAGTTGGAGTGGGCCAGCACGTAGTCGCCTTGGGCGATGATCCGCTTGACGTTCCACCGGGCGTCCGGGTACTGGCTGGCGATCATGGCGGCCGTGGTCTTCAGGGCCGGCGTCCCATCCGGCGCGGACGGGCTGTGCTGGATGTAGTCGGCGAACATGTAACGGTCGACGTTCTCGGTGTTGCCGTCCTCGAACAACTCGTGGAGGAGCTGGATCTCGACGCGCTTGTGGTATTCGAGGCGGTCGGAGTCGCCGTGCCCGGAACCGGGCAGAGTGGCAGCAGCCGACGGAACCGCCGTAACAGGCACGGCAGTGGCGCCCACAACAGAGGCCGCAAGCGCGAAAAAGGCCCTGCGGCCATACTTGGTGGAGGTCATGATGCTTCCCTTACGAAAGTCAAGTGTCGAAATTGGATCTCTGGGGTGGGCTTTGGTGATGCCCTCATGAGGGTCGGCGGCACCACCTGAGTGGGTGGACTGTCAAGCACCGGTAGTCACGTCGCGCGCGGCTGCCAGCATGTCCGGCCAGGCGTCGACCTTCACTCGGGCCGCTGATCGCAGAGCGCCCCGTGCCACCTCCGCGGCGTCGATTCCGCTCCACCCTGTCCAGTCCACGACCGTGCCGAGCTCCCCGGTCGTCATCGGTTGGGCGGCCACGCGCGGGAGTGCGGGGTCGTTTTCCAGATCGGCAGCCAGTGTGGCGGCGGTGACCAGCGCGTCGGCCCGGTTCGTGCCTATGACTCCCGTCGGGCCCCGCTTGATCCAGCCGACCACGTACTCGCGACTCGTCGCGCCGTCGCCACGGTCCACCCGGCCGTCGATGTTGGGGACCACACCGCGGTGCTCGTCGAACGGCAGCCCCGCGACAGGCAGGCCGCGGCTGCCGACGGCGCCGAGGAGCAACTGCGCGGGCAGAGCCGTCTCCAGCCCGCCCCCGAGCGGGCTTCCGGCCGGCGTGAACACGGCTCGCTCCACCCTCGACGTGCCTTCGATCCGCGCGAGCGACAGACCGAAATGGAAGTGCACCGTCCGGGGCTTGCCCGACATCTCACGGCCGCGCCAGCCATCCAGGACGGCCGCGCAGGACGCCTCACCGGAAACCGGATGTGTCGCGGCCGCCGTCCGGTTGTCCGGATGCACCCGCACGTCGGCGTTGGCCAGTGCCCCCATCTCGGTGAGTTCCTTGAGCGTGAACTTCACTTCGTCCGGACCGCGGCGGGCGACGACATGGATGTCGAGCACTGTGCTGCGCGCCAGTTCGTCCAGCACCCGGTCCGGCACGTCAGTCATGGTCAGTTCCTGCGGAGACCTGGCCAGCACGCGAGCGACATCCAGGGCGACGTTGCCCGCACCGACCACAACGGCCGAGCGCACCGCGTCGAGGCCGGTGAAACGGTCCGCGTCCGGGTGGCCGCTGTACCACGATACGAAGTCCGTGGCCGGGTGAACACCGGGCAGCGTCTCACCCGGGACGTTCAGAGCACGGTGCCCGGAAGCACCTACGGCGTACACGACGGCGTCGTACCTGGCGCCGAGCTCCTCGCCAGTGATGTCCCGGCCGATCTCCACGTTTCCGAAGAAGCACACCCCGGGCAGCTGCAGCACCTTCTCCAGCACCGCGGTGAGCTTCTTCATCTTCAGGTGATCCGGTGCCACGCCGTACCGGAGGAGGCCGTAGGGAGTGGGCAGGCGTTCGAACACGTCGACCGCCATGCCGTACGTCCGCGCCAGTGTCTGAGCCGTGTACAGACCCGAGGGCCCGGCTCCGACCACGGCGACGTGCCGCTGCGGCAGCATCCTGATCGTTCTCCTTGTCTGCGGAAATCCCCGGAAGTCGGCCCGTCGGGACGGCGATCCCGGGCACCGGGATCCCTGGCCTACTCGCCGGGAATTCGGTCCGGACCCAGTGGGACGTCGACACCGCTGGCTCCGCCGGGCGATCCGACACCGTCGAAGAAGGCGCGGTTGGCCTCGATGTGCGCCCGCTGTTCGTCGGGAGCACTGGTGTCGAAGAAGATCGCGTCCTGCGGGCAGGCCGGCTCGCACGCCCCGCAGTCGATGCATTCGTCCGGATGGATGTAGAGCTTGCGGGGGCCCTCGTAAATGCAGTCCACCGGGCAGTGGTCGAGGCAGGAACGATCCATTACGTCGACACAGCCGCCGCCGATCACAAACGCCATGGTGCTTGTCTCCTCAGGAAATGATCAGAAGGCGGTCATGCCGCCGTCGACGAGGAAGTCGATGCCGGTGAGGAACCCCGCCTCGTCGCCGGCGAGGTGCAGGGCGAGCGACACGACGTCCGTGGGGACTCCGAGTCGCGCGGTCAGAGTCTGGGACAGGAGCCCGGCCTGGACCGCGGGATCGGCCAACGTCGCCGCCGTGCCAGGGGTTTCGATGGTGCCGGGGCTGATGCTGACGGCCCGGATTCCGTGCGGGGCGCCCTCGGCCGCGAGCTGGCGGGTCATCGCGACGACGCCGCCCTTGGTCGCCGAGTGCGCGAGTATGGGGACCTGCCGGTTGCCTCGATGGGCCGCCACCGATGCGATGTTGATGATGACGCCGCCTCGTTCGGCGAGATGGGGCCAGGCGGCGCGGGTGACGTAGAAGACGAGGTCGAGTTCGTTGCGGAGGGTGAAGCGCCAGTCTTCGTCGGACATGCTCGCCACCGGTGCGAAGCGCGCCGTGGAGGCGTTGTTGTACACCACGTCGATGCGTCCGTGCTCCCGCGCGGCCCGTTCGACCCACGCGGTTGCTTGAGCGCTGTCACCCAGATCGACGGGTGCTTGACCGTCCATCACCCCGCCCGCGGCCTCGACTTCGGACAGCGTCTGTTTGTTCGCCTCCTCGTCGACGTCGCAGCCGACGACGATCGCACCCGCGGCGGCGAACCGCAGCGCCGCCTCACGGCCCATTCCTCCGCCTGTGCCCGTGATCAGTACAACCTTGTCCCGCAGTCCTTGTCTCATGGTTCCTCTGTTCCTGGTGCGGTTTCTGTTGCCGGCCGGACGCCGTGGTCCGGCCGCTGAACACTGCCCGGCGCCCCGTCAAGGCGCAGGGTGGTGGTGAGGGGATCGGCCATCGTCCGGTCTGCCAGTAGGGGGCCGCGGACCATGGACGCGTCGACTGCTTCGATCCGGGCACCGAGCTCCGGGACCTCGTGAAACGTCATGGGAAGCCCCGAGCGCAGCCCGTCGAAGACCAGTCGGCATCCGCGGGCGGCGAGCACGTCACGGTCGCCGGCGAGGTCCTTCGACCAGACACCCAAGTGGTCGAACCGGGGTCCACCCGGTGTGTGCCACGGGCTGCCGGGCGGGCCCTCGATCAGTTCGAGGAACGGTGGGCCCTCGACGGAGAGCGCCACGAGTGTCACCCAGTCCCCGATCTGCCGGGACTTCACAGGCCCGAACTCCACCGACAGTGTCCGGCCGACGGCTGCCCGGGCGGCTTCGACATCCGGCATGGCGAAGCCGACGTGGTACAGGCCTCTCACCGACGGCCGCCCCATCCCTCGGGGACTGTCATGCCTCAGCTCCTCGGGGTGATGCCGAGTTCCTCGGACACGTCCCGCCCAGGGTCACCGTCGGGCAGGTAGGAGTAGTCCCCGGCCATTTGGCGGGCCACGAGTTCGTTGTAGACACGCCGGTAGCGCAGGCCCGCCTTGTCGAACCGGGAGCTGAGATCCCGCTGGCCACCCGGGTTCAGGTAGCTGCCGTTCTGCGGGCGCACCGCCCAGTTGTCCTGCCGGCCCACGATGTGCGCGGTGATCGGGAACAGGGCGCGGGCGTACGCGGGCATCCTCTGCGGGTCGTAGGTGACCGGCGTGCGGGCGCGGGTGCGGGACTCGGGGTTGACCGGGTGCAGCATCCGGATGTCCATGCCCGGCTGGAAGTCACCGCGCAGCAGGCAGATGCCGCTGCGCACGTGTGTGATCGTGACCATCCGGATGTCCTGCTTCTTGGCCCCGCGGGCCAGAGGCTTCTGCGCGTCCGGCATGGGTCGGCCGTGGGCGGTGCGGATCATGGTCACCGTCTCGGACGTCGATTCCACCTCGATGACGTCGTCCTCGGACAGCGCGTCGCCGGTCAGTTTGGAGTGCAGGAAGTCGGCGTGGGTGAGGTCGAGTAGGTTCTCGCAGACCAGCTCGTAGGTGCAGTCGAAGATCACCGAGCCCTGGAAGCGGCGCGGCATGCCCTCACGGGGCAGATGGGGGACGTTCGGCAGCAGGTCCGGGGAGGCGTGATCCGGGTCTCCGTACCAGACCCACGCGTAGCCGTACCGCTCGACGACCGGGTACTCACCGGTGCCGCCTGTGAACTCGCAGGCGCGGCGTAGCCCCGGCGGGCTGCCGGGCAGATCGTCGGTGGCGCGGATCCGGTCGCCGTCGCGCCAGAGGAGCACCGGTTCGCCGTGCATCGCGCGCCGGACCGGCCGCCGCCCCACCTGGGCGGTGTGCACGAGCGGAAACCATGTGTCACGCAGCGCGAAGGCACCCGGCGTGAACTCGGCGGGAACGGTCACCTCAGCGTGGGGAGGGGTGACGGTGGCGGCACTCACGGGGTTCCTCCTTGGGTGTGCGGGAAGGCTTGGACAGGGCGGAGAGCCCGAAGGGCCTCGAGTCCGTCGTCGACCGTGGTGGCCACGCGGTCGGCGGCTGCCTCCGGAATGTCGGAGGCCGTACGCAGTAGCCGGCGCCGGACGCTCGACGCGCCAGCCAGGGCGGAGCGCATGACCGCGCCGTTGCCGCGGGTCGTGGCACTCCAGCGCAGTACGGTGTGGTACGGGCCGACCGGCGTGAGAGCGGCGACCACGTGACACCCGCCGGATCCCCCGCCGGGCGCCACGGCGATGCGGGCGAGGCCGGTGGTCACCGAGAGCGTCGTGGTAGAGGTCAGCACGCGGCGGCTCAGGTCCCCGAAGGTCGATGCGCGCGGAAGGTCACGGGCGAGCCTCGAACGCCGGACGGTCACCGTGGCGGCCGGGCCGCTCCCGCTCGTCGTCACCGTGGGAGCGGAGACCTCCTCTCCCGCGCCCAGCAGTCCGGGCAGTCCGAGTGTGGCGCCCGGGTTCAGCAGCAGCGCCTCGGCGAGGTCGGTGTAGGCCGAACGGACGAGGACGGAACCGGTGACGGTGCGCCCGTCCGCCGCGGCGGCGGCCGACGATTCCACAGGCACCGCGGCCGCGTCCGGCAGGTCGCCCGCCCCGGTCCAGACCAGTACCAGTCCGTCGGCGAGTACGGCGTCGAACATGGTGGTGCCGCCGTCGGGTTCCTCACCAGTGGGCTCTCCGACGGCGGGAGCGGGAACCGGCGTGCGCAGTCCGAAGCCCAGGGCGTCGGCCACGTTCTCGGCCGTCCTGAAGGCGGCCACTCGTATCCCCCGCGGCACTCGCTCGTTCTGGCTGAGATTGGGGATGGCGGTGCACTGGCCGGTGGCGCCGTCGAAGCACCAGCCGTGGTAGGCGCATTGTAGATACCCGTCCTCGGTGATCCTGCCCATCGACAGCGGCAGCCGCCGGTGCGGGCAGGCGTCGTCCACGGCCCGGACGACACCGCCGAGATCGCGGTAGACCGCCAGATCCCGCGTGCCGATCCGGAACGCCGTGGGGTGTCTGCCGATCTCGTCTCCGTGAGCGATGGGCCACCAGGCGTCCGGAAGTCCCACCGACGGGCGCGGGCGTGACGGGCCCCCGCGGCCGGCCGCAGGGCCCTGCACCGTGGTCGTATCAGTCATCCGATGAGCCTCCTCGTTGAGGTCACGTATGAGTTCGCCACCGGTCGCCGTGTCAGTACGCGCCGACGGGGGTGATGTTGGGTTCGATGCCGAAGCGGTCGCGGCCGTAGATCTCGTAGCCGACGGAGGGGATGTGCGTCACGTGGCGCAGGCCGACGTGGAGGTCCTTCCAGAACCTCGAGAGGGGATTGGTGGTGGCGAACGCCGAGGAGCCCGCGATGTACATCAGCTGCTCGATCGAGTCGTGGATCAGCTGCACCGCCTGCGCGCAGGACGCCTTGTGGCGGGCGGCGTCCAGGGGTGTCCAGGACCGCCCCGCGACCGCGGAGGTGTCGATCTCCTCGGCGGCCTGCAGGGTGAGCAGCCGGGCGGTGTCGAGCTGGGCGGCGATCCTGCCCAGGTCGTGCACCACCACCTGGGACTGCGCCTTGGGCATGAACGTGGTGGTGACCAACGGCTTTTGCCGTACGTTCTCCTCGACCAGCTCCAGCATCGCCAGTGCGCCGCCGAGCATCAGGCCCAGTCCGGTCGCGCGCAGGGTCGGGAGCAGGGGCTGACGGTCGGATGCCTCGGTGAAGTGCCGCTTGTCCGGGGCATGGGTTCCGAACGGCTGATCGGCGGTGACGATCATGGCGTCGGGGACGAAGACGTCCTTGACGACGGTCGTGTCGGAACCCGTGGCCTGCATACCGACCATGTACCAGGAGTCCTCGATGGTGACCTGCTCCATCGGCACGTAGGCGAAGTTGATGCCGGGTGTCACCGGCTTGCCCTCGTCGCCCACGAGTATGAAGCCGCACTGGGCCCACTTCGCTTGGCGCGACCCCGAGCTGTAGGGGAACTTTCCGGTGATCCGGTAGCCGCCGTCCACTTTGGTGCCGATCCCGGGCGGGTTGTAGGCACCGCAGATGATGGTTGGGCCCTCCCCGAAGAGGCCTTCCTGCAGCGCGTCCGGTCCGGTGCTGGCGACCCAGGTGGTCGAATTGAGGATCTGAACGACCCACGCCACAGCGGCGTCGCCCTGTCCCAGCTCCATCTGGAACTCGACGAAGGCCCGGTTGGACAGACCGGCCCCACCCCACCTGCGCGGGGTGGCCAGTGAGAACAGATCGAGCTTGTGCAGGGCGGCCACGACCTCAGGGGTGAGGGTGCGCAGTTCCTCGGCTCGTGCGGCCTGCTCCCTGAGCAGGGGGCGCAGCTTGCGTGCAGCCTCGAGAAGCTGGGGCAGGCGGCTGTCGTCGTAACCCTCGATGTTCCGGGTCTGGGGCAGTGCGTCGTCAAGTGTGGTCATGGTGGTGCGCTTTCTTCCGTGCCGGCCGCTGGGTGCTTCCGGCGATGATGTGGTGACGGGGGGCAACCGACTTTGCGGTCAGACCCGAGCGCTGTCGGGTGGCCTGGTGTCGGTGGGCGCCTCACCCCTCGGCGTCGAGTTCGGCGACGAGCCGTTCGCGAAGCCGGAACTTCTGGATCTTGGTGGCGGACATCGGCCACGCGTCCACCACGCGCAGGTACCGGGGGACCTTGAACTTGGCGAGCCCGGCCTGGCAGAAGTCGAGCAGTTCCTCCGTGGTGGCGGTGGCCCCGACAACCAGCTGGACGAAAGCGGCCGGGACCTCGTCGTACTTGTGGTCGGGCACTCCGACCACGGCAGCGATGAGCACGGCCGGGTGGGTGGTGAGGTATGCCTCGACCTCCAGGGCGCCGACGTTCTCGCCGCCGACCTTGAGCATGTCCTTGCTGCGGCCCCGGTACGTGAAGTTGCCGTGCTCGTCGAGCGAGGCAAGGTCGCCGGTGGTGAAGAATCCCTCCGAGTCGAAGGACTCCGCGGTCTTGACGTCATCCTTGTGGTAGCCGCGGAAGACGCTGTACCCGCGCACCCAGACCGCTCCGGTCTCGCCCGCCGGCAGAATCTCGCCGGTCACGAGATCGCGGATCTGTACCTCGATGCCCGCGAAGGGCTTGCCGCTGGTGAGTCTTGCCTCCAGTGGGTCGTCGAGCCGCCCCATCACGGGCGAGCCGCCCAGCTCGGTCGAGCCGTAACAGCTGACGATCACGGTGCCGTCGCCGAGCTTCTTCTGGTAGTCGCGCAGCAGGTCGGGCGGACCGACACAGAGCACGGCGCGTACGCCTGAGAAGGTCGCCGGAGTACGGGAGGGGTGTTCCAGCATCGGACCGAGGAGGGTGGGGTAGGCGGGAAACATGAGGGTGACGCGCTCGCGGACGATCTGCTCGATGGCCTCGTCCGGCGTGAAGTGCGACATCGACACATAGGCTGCCCCGGCCTGTAGTACACCGGCGAGCGGGGCCTGGGCACTCACGTGGAACAAGGGCAGCGGGTTCCACATCCGGTCCTCAACCGTGATGTCGAATCCCTCGGCTCCGACGGCTGCGCCGAGCTCGATGACCGAGGAGTGCGGCAGCGGGCAGCCCTTGGGCATGGACGTCGTGCCGGAGGTGTACATCATGATGTACGGGTCGTCCGGCGTGACAGCCTCGGCCTGGGCGCGCACTTTCACGGGGTCCTGGTCCGCGCCCAGGCGCGTGAACTCCTTGCCGTCCAGGAATCCGGCCGCCTGCCGGGACCCCAGGACGACGGCGTGCTCCAGATCCGGCGCGTCCTTCAGCATGAGCCGCTCCCCGGCCTGGGCCTCCCGCAGGTCAGGGAACACCTCGTACACTCGGGCGACATAGTCGACGTACTCGTCGACCACATCAGTGAGCAGCAGAACCTTCACTCCCGAGTCAGGGATCACATAACCGAGCTCGCGTGGGCTCAGACGAGCGTTGATCGGCACGACCAGGGCGCCGGCCATGGTGGCACCGATCAAGGCGTGGACGAAGTGCATGGAGTTCGGCATCAGCAGCCCGACGGAGTCGCCCGGTCGGACGCCCAGCGCCCGCAGCGAAGCAGCCGTGGCGAGACAGGACGCCTCCAGCTCCCGGTACGTCTCGCGAGTGTCCGGAAAGACGAAGGCGTCGCGGTCGCCGTGGCGGCGGGCGCTCTCCATCACCAGTCGGGGGAGGGTGAGTCCCGAATCCGTCATGTGTTGCTCCCTGGGGTACGGGCCACGGGAACAAAGAGAGCCGTGGCAGTGCTCGAGGACACGAGTGCGGGTGTCGAAGGAAGAGGAAGGGGAGATGCCGCGGAACGGCTCGTCAGCTCGGCCGGCCGGCTGGCTGCTGGGACCCTTCGCGTTGTCCACCAAACGGTGGGTAGGTAGAAGAAGTTCCCTGGATTCTAGAAAGCTCGGCGAGCTGAGGGCAAGGCTTCCGCATCTTTCGGCCAGATGCCCGGGCGGCCTCAGATGCGCCGCGAGGTTGCCTCCAGTCCCCAGCGGACGCGTGACCAGCTGATCGCGATCTCGTCCGGGGTGAGCGAGGCCTGCAAGCCGGCCATCTTCAGGTCACGTCCCCAGCGCTGCCAGCGGCTGCTGTCGTACATCCCGCTGGCGTCTCCGGCGGTCAGTAGCCGCTCACCTGCCTGAAGCACCAGTTTCGCGGCCTGGGTCATGTCGCGGCGGAGGCGGACCCTTTCCTCCAGTTCCAGCTCCCGGCTCTCGTGGCCCACCATGCGCAGCTCGGCGAAGCCGTCCCTGAGCACCTTCGCCGCGGTGTCGATCTCGAACGAGGACTCGGCGAACTTCAGCTGCGTCACCTCGCGCTGGAACGCCTTCTGGCCGGAGTGCAGGTCGACCCGGCTCCGGGCCCGCTCCTCGAAGATGTCCAGCAGTCCTTGCCCCATCCCGATCAGCGGGGCGAGCAGCAGCAGGTTGGCCACCAGGTTCGGCGGCACCTGATACAGCGGTACGTCGGGATAGAGCTTGGCCCCGGGTGATCCCCCGGCGCGGAAGTCGGAACCGGGCAGAATGCGGTGCGGTGGCACCCATGCGTCGTCGATCACCAGCGACTTGCTGCCGGTGCCTCGCAGCCCCATGACGTACCAGTCGTCAACGATCCGGAAATCTCGGCGGGGCACCATGCAGACGCCGAGCGGGGCGGTCACGATGACCCAGTCTGCGTAGTCGATGCCGCTGGAGAACTTGATCGCGGTGTCGGTGATACGCGCACCGTCGCGTTCGGGGGAGGCGTTCATGCGCATCACCGCGGAGGCCGTGGACGACAGGGTGTCCGGGCCCGGGCCCCAGTACTCCTGCTGGAAGTCCAGCTCCATCATGCCGACCAGGAACTGGTGTCCCGGCCACTGGCTGGTCATCCACGCGGTCGACGGGCAGCCGCGGCCGACCTCGCGAGCCACCTCGGCCGCGGTGTCGAGCGAGGCGGACAAGCCCCCGAAGGGAATGGGCTGTCCGGCCAGGTGGAACTGCCTCTGCTTGAGTTCCTCGACGTTCTCGGGCGGGATGCGCCGCAGTTCCTCGGCGCGGGCGCTGCGTTCGATGAGTGTCGATCGCCACTGCCTGGCTCGGGCCAGCAACTCGTCATGGGACGGTCCGACGTCTGTCGCCCTGGTCAGCGATTCGGTCACGTTCAGTTCTCCCGGTAGCGCGGAGGGGACTCGGACGAGTCGCCGACTGGCACGGGAACGCGCACCGAAACCGGTACCTCGTTCCGACTACCAAACGATAGGTTGGTGGCTACCATAGAACCGGAATGCCGCCCGGTCGAGCCCCGTAACGAGGGAATTGCAATGAGGTGAACGCCATAGTCAAAGTTGCCATACAACCGTTTGGTGGGTGTTGACAGGAGGGAGGGACGGTCCTTGAGAATGAAGGGGTTGATCAGCCTGGACGCCCGCAGCGGGCTCGCCATCGGGGGCGCTCAGAAGCCTGTCACCGACGCCCTGAAGGGCTGTCTCCTGTCCCTATCCCCCCGAGACCCCTGCGGAGTCATCTTGCGCATCGCCAATCTCGCCGGACGTCTGGTCATCGTCGTTCCCACGCCGAAGGGCCCGACCGCGGTCGACGTGGAAAACGCCACGTCAGGCCGCTTCTCTTCTGATCCCCACAGCGTCTACGGGCGCTGGGACGAGTTCCGCGGCTGGGCCGCCGAGGCGGAGCTCCCGCCCGGCCGTCCCTTCGCGGCCGAGGAACTTCACGCACCGTCGCCCACGCCGAGCCAGGTCCTCGCCATCGGCCTGAACTATCGCGAGCACGCCGCCGAGACCGGCCACGCCGTTCCGGACACACCTCTGCTGATGTTCACCAAGTGGCCGACCTGCCTCACCGGCCCGGTCACCACCGTCGAGCTCCCGGCAGACGGAAACACCGACTGGGAGGCGGAGGTCGTCGCGGTGATCGGACGGACGGCCCGCAACATCGCTCCACAAGACGTGTGGGACCACGTCGCCGGCCTCACCGTGGGTCAGGATCTCTCCGAGCGCGTCATCCAGATGTCCGGTCCGCTGCCCCAGTTCAGCCTCGGCAAGTCGCTCCCCGGCTTCGGACCCACCGGGCCCTGGCTCGTCACGCCAGATGAGTTCACCAACCCCGACGACCTGGAGTTCGGCTGCGCGGTGAACGGCGAGGAGGTGCAGAAGGGTCGTACCCGCGACCTCGTCTTCAGCATCCCCGAGATGGTGGCGGGCCTCTCCCGGCACATTCCGCTGCTGCCAGGAGACGTGCTGTTCACCGGCACCCCCTCCGGCGTGGGTGTCGGGCGCAAGCCCCCGCGTTTCCTCGCTCCCGGCGACGAACTCGTCAGCCACGTCGAGGGCATCGGCGAGCTGCGCCAGCGCTTCACCGCCTAACCCGACTGGCTGGACCGCCAGCCCACCCTGCCCCCTCAAACCGTGACAGGAGGCCGATCCGATGGCCCTGCACCGGCTCTCGTCGGTCACGATCGGCGTGCCCAACGTCGACGAGACGATCCGCTACTACATCGACTTCGGACTGCATCCCGAGGAGGACGGCTGGTTGTCCACCTTGGACGGAGGCCGGCAGCTCCGCATAGTCCACGCTCCCGTCCGGCGGCTGATCGAACTCGTGATCGGCGTGGACGACATGGACGACCTCCACCGGATCGCTTCCCGCCTGCACCGTCTGGGCATCGACTCCCAGCCCGGCGCAGGCACGCTGACCGCGGTGGAGCGGGTCACCGGCGTCCGCGCCGTCATCGCGATCGAACCGCGGATACAGCAGCCCGAGGTCCCCCCGACCCCGTACAACGGGCCGGGACGGCTGGAGCGGGTCGGGACCAGGGCGCCCGGTGTTCTGCGGGAAGGGCCGGTCCGGCCGCGCAAGCTGGGGCACACGGTCATCGGCTCCACGGATTTCGAGACCTCGCAGTCGTTTTTCACCGACGGCATCGGGTTGAAGATCAGCGATCAGATGAAGGGCGCGGCCGCATTCATGCGCTGCTCGACGGACCATCACAACGTGCTGGTCCTGCGCGCTCCGGTCAACTTCCTGCATCACACGTCCTGGCAGGTGGACGACGTGGACGAGGTCGGCCGGGGCGCTTCGGCGATGCTGGCCGCCGATCCCGCACGGCATGTCTGGGGCCTCGGGCGGCACCATGCCGGCTCCAACTTCTTCTGGTATCTCAAGGACCCGGCCGGCAACTTCAGCGAGTACTACTCCGACCTCGACTGCATCGAGGACGACGCGCTGTGGACCCCTGAGACGTTCGAGGGCGCCAAGTCGCTGTTCAGCTGGGGTCCGCCGCCGCCCCCGTCGTTCGTGGAGCCGGAGGACCTGGCCGCGCTGATGACGGGGCAGCACTCACTGCGCTGAGCGACTCTTTCGCTCAAGGGCTGGATCAGGGGCCGCGACCGTTCACTGGTCGCGGCCCCTGATGTATGCGTTGTGACGTGGGGTGGGCGTGCATCACCACCGGGGCCGGCCCGGCTCCTCACGGGCCGGCCCGGGGCGTTGTCATGCTGTCCAGGCCGCGGCTCGGACCGTCGCCGTCCCTTGCCGTACCCGCCCGCCAGGCCGGTCGAGCCGGACCTCCCGCAGCGGGAAGATCACCGCTGCGGGAGGCCCGGCTCGACCCACGCGTTCCGTCATCGGTGGGGATACGGCTGCTCACAGCAGCGCCTGGACCTCGCCGCCGTCGGCCAGGATCGTTTCGCCGGTGGTGTAGCCGCCCGGAACCGAACTGAGGAACACCGCGAGACTCGCCACCTCGATCGGCTGTCCGGCGCGGCGCAGCGGATTGTTCTCGAAGAAGCGGTCGAGCATGTCCTGGTACGTCACGCCGGCTTCGTCGGCGCGTGCCTGCAGCCATGCCCGCGCCATGTCGGTCTCCACCGATCCGACCGCGATCGTGTTGAAGGTGATGCCGTACTTGCCGTAGTCGCCGGCGAGCGTCTTGTTCAGACCGACGGCGCCGGCACGAGTGGAGTTCGCGAGCACGTACGAGAACAGCTCGGTGGTCCGGATCGGTTGTTTGGCCGTGCCCGAACCGAGCGTCACCACACGGCCGAAACGCTTCTCGATCATCCCGGGCAGGACCGCGCGGACCATGTTGGCGTAGCAGATGGTGACCAGGTGGAAGGCATGCCGGAAGTCGTCGTCATCGAGGGCGGCGAACGAACCCGGCTTGGGCGCCTGGATGTTGAACACGGCGATCTCCGGGGCGCCGAACGTCTCTCGGGCGAACTCCACGGCGCGGGCGTAGTTCTCCACTTCGGTGAGATCGGCGGAGAAGCCGGCGGCCTCACCACCGGCGTCGCGGATGGCGTCCACGGTCTCGTCGATCGCCTTCTTCTCCCGGGCCACGACCACGACTCGGGCGCCTGCCTTGCCGAACAGCTTGCTCGCCTCGTGGCCGATGCCTTTGCTGCCGCCGGTCACGAGTGCGACCTTGCCAGAAATGCCAAGATCCATATCTTCCTCCTTAGTGCGCATGCCTGCTGACTTTGCGGGAGCACGGGGGAGCGGATGACCATGGCGCGGTCCGCGGCTCCTGGCTCACTCGGCCTGAAGCCGCGGACCGTGACCTCCAGCGGTCAGACAACGCCAACCGCCCGCCGCCGACGGTTCGTCAGGGACGGGTACGGATCGTCGCGGTCCCCTGCAGGACCCTCGTGCCGGGGCGGTCGAGCCAGACTTCGCAGGTGACCGTGCCGTCGTCGCTCGTCCCAGTGACGGTGCCTGACGCCGTGACCCGGTCGCCCGCGAAGACGTTGGCGAGCAGTCGGGTGGACAGGCCGGTGACCCGGCCCTCCGGAAACGCCTCCCGCAGCATGTTGAGCAGGTAGGCGATGTTGACGGGTCCCTGATTGACCGGTGCTTCGCCGATGCCGAGCGCCCGTACGGCGTCGGCGTCGACGTGGATGACGTTGGGGTCGCCGAGGATCAGCGCCATGACGTGCATCCGGGTGGCGTCCACCTCGCCCGTCCAGGTGGGCAGCTGGTCTCCGCTGTTGATCACGCCTGCACCGCCTCTCTCCGGGGCAGCACGAAAGTCTCCCGGCAGCGCGCCACCAGCTCCCCGTCCGTTCCGCGGACTTCGTACTCGACGGTGACCAGATCGAACACGCCCAGCGCGCGGCCCTTCTTGCGCGCGGCCCCCGTCACACGCCCGGTGACCGCGTACTCCATGCCGGCCTCGAAGGGCTTGAGCATGTCCAGGTCGCACTCGCCGAGCATCGGTCCGTCGGCACCGCTGCTGCCGAACAGCCCAAGAAGCCCTTCGACGTCGAGGCCGATGCCGGTCTGCGCGGCGACGAAGGACCAGATCGGGTGAGGCTCGGGGGAGGACCCTGACGAGGCGGGAGCGAGCACCGCGGCGTCCAGCATGCGGCTGACCACCGGATCGATCCGGTATCGGCCTGGCGGGAGCTCGGTGCCGACGAGGGCGGCGAGCTCCGCCTCGTCGGGCACGGTCGCGGCGCCCATCAGAACGACCTGGGCAGGCCGAGGCCTTCGGCGATCGTGTTGCGGGCCATCTCGTTGGTGATCGGGCCGATCCGGAAGAGGCGGGCGTCGCGCCAGTAGCGCTGCATGTCCGTCTCCGCCGAGTAGCCCATACCGCCGAGGATCTGGATGCCGAGGTCGGCGGCGTTGACCGCGTGCTCGGACGCGATCACCTTGGCCATGTTGGCCTCCTGACCGCACGGGAGGCCCTGCGACTGAAGCCAGGCCGCCTTCTGTACGACGAGCTCGGTCTGCGCGCGCCACATCGCGATGTTGGCGACGTGGTGCTGGAGTGCCTGGAACTCGCCGATCTTGTGTCCGAACGCCTCACGGACCTGCATGTAGGCGAGCGCGTCCTCAAGCACCCCGTCCAGGATGCCCAGGCAGAACGAGGACAGCATGATCCGCTCGTTGTTCAGGGTCGGCAGCAGCATGTACCAGGCGCGGTTGGGCTCGCCGAGCACGAGATCGTCCGGGATGAAGACGTCGTCGAGGTAGACGTCGCAGGAACCCATGGCCCGCATGCCGAGCTTGGGGATCTCGCGGATCGTCACGCCCTCGGACTTCGCGGGCACCACGAACAGCGTGACGCCCTGATGGCGCTTGGGCGCGTCCTTGTCGGTGAGGGCCAGCAGCAGGATGTAGTCGGCGACATGGGCCGCCGAGCACCAGGTCTTCTGCCCGTTGAGGATCCAGCCGCCGTCGCCGCGCACGGCGGTGGTGCGCATCATGCCCAGCAGGTCGGTGCCGCCGCTGGGTTCGGTGAAGCCGATGGACCAGCGGGAGCGGCCGGCCGCGATCTCGGGCAGGAAGCGGCGCTTCTGTTCCTCGCTGCCGTACAGGCCGATCGACTTGCCGCCCGCGAACGAGGTGATGCCCCAGATCCACGTCAGCCCGGCGAGTGAGCGAGCCAGCCCGCGGGCCAGGGTCATCTGGGTGAGGATGTCGCCGCCCTGGCCGCCGTACTCCTCGGGGATGCCGATGCCGTGGAAGCCGGCGTCGGCCAGCTTGTCCCACAGGGCGAAGGGGTAGTCGTGCTCGGCCTTCTCCAGCTCGCGGGCCCACTCCTTCGGGGCCTCTCCCTCGACCCAGTCGTGCACGAGCTTGGCGAGATCCTGCTGCTCCTCGGCCAGCTGAAAGTCCATGAATGCTCCTTACCGATCAAAGGCCTTGATGGGCCAGGGGGTTGGGGGTATCCGGCTGCAGGACCACCTTTCCGAAGACTTCGCCGCTCTCCAGCCGGGCGAAGGCCTTGGGCGCGTCCGCGAACGAGTGGACCCCGTCGATGTACGGACGGATTCCGTGGTGCACGCACAGCGCCAGCACGGACTCCAGATCGCGGCGGCGCCCCATCGCGCTGCCACGTACGGTGATGTTGTTCAGTGAGAGCCGTGACAGGTCGGCGGCGGGACCGGCTCCGGTGGTCCAGCCCGCGACCACGACGGTGCCGCCCGGGCGCACGCTGCGTACCGAGTGACCCCAGGTGGCCTCGCCGACCGTGTCGATCACGGCGTCCACCCGCTCCGGTAGCCGCTCGCCGGAGGCGAAGGTGCGGTCGGCGCCGATCGCGGCGGCCTTGTCCCGCTTGGCCTCCGACCGGCTGGTCACCCACATCCGCAGGCCCGCCGCCGCGCCCAGCTGGACGGCGGCGGTCGAGACCCCGCCGCCGGCGCCCTGCACCAGAACGGTGTCCCCGGGGCGGACGTCGGCCCGGTCGAACAGCATGCGATAGGCGGTCAGCCAGGCCGTGGGCAGACAGGCGGCCTCGGCGAAAGTCAGCTGCTCGGGTTTGGGCACCAGGTTCGCGGTGGGCACCACGACCTGCTCGGCGAAGGCCCCGCCGAGGGAGTCGGAGAGAGTGCCGCGCCTGGGGTCGAGGAGTTCGTCCCCGCCTCCGCGGGTGGCCTCGGCGACGAGGGCGTGGACCACGATGGGGGCGCCGTCGGGAGTGGTTCCGGCCACGTCGCAGCCCAGGACGTGCGGGTAGGCGGCGACGCCTCCCGCACCGCGCAGGGTCCACAGGTCGTGGTGGTTGAGAGAGGCCGCGGCCACCGTGACCAGCGTCTGTCCGGGGCCTGGTTCGGGGAGCGGCAGGTCGGTGACATCGACGCAACGCACAGGGTCGTCAGCGTCGGCAGAGGTAGCGACGACTGCTTTCATGAGGGCGACGCTAGCTTACCTGCCAACTGTTTGGTAGATAAGAGCGGGGATTCCACCTGCCAACTGTTTGGTAGATAGCATGGGAAGCCTCGTACCGGCACTGCTGTGATCCGTGCAGCGTGCCGAACTACACCGGGGACACACGGCGAGGAGGCCGACAGTGCAGGTACAGAACTCGGTTGCCCTGATCACAGGAGGAGCGGGCGGTCTGGGGGCCGGCGTGGCCCGGATGATCACTGCCGGCGGTGGGCGAGTGGTCCTCATCGACCTCCCTTCCTCGCCCGGCAAGGAACTGGTCGCGGAGCTTGGGACGGACAGCGCCTTGTTCGTCCCCACTGACATCACCGACACCGAACAAGTGGCGTCGGCGGTCGAGGCCGCCAGGGAGCGGTTCGGCCGGATCGACCTCTGCGTCAACGCGGCCGGGATTAGCCCCGGCATCCGCACGATCGACCGCTCAGGGAATCTCTTTCCGCTCGACGTCTTCCGCGCCGCCGTGGAGATCAACCTCATCGGTGCGTTCGACGTCTCCCGGCAGGCGGCCCTGGCGATGACCCACAACGAGCCGGGGGAGGACGGCGAGCGGGGACTGATCGTCCAGGTCTCCTCCATCGCCGCGGTCGAGGGGCAGGTCGGCCAGACCGCCTACACCGCCTCCAAGGCGGGCCTGGCGGCGATGGTGCTGCCGCTGGCCCGGGACCTGGCCCCGTCCGGCATCCGCGTCATGGGCGTGATGCCCGGCATCATGGACACCCCGATGCTGGCCGGCCTGGACGACAAGCGACGCTCGGCCCTGGTGGGACTGAGCCTCTTCCCCAAGCGCCTCGGCACCCCGGCCGACTTCGCCGCGCTGGTCCGGTCCTTCATGGAGAACACCCTGCTCAACGCCGACGTCGTGCGCCTCGACGCCGCCGCCCGGCTGGTGTGAACATGCGCAGAACACTGTTCACCGAGGCACACGGAGACTTCCGGGACGCGTTCCGTTCCTTCCTGCTCAAGCACGCTGCTCCCCACACTGAGCGCTGGGAGGCCCAGGGCTTCGTCGACCGCCCGTTCTGGAAGGAGGCAGGGGCAGCGGGGTTCCTCTCCTTCGAGGCATCGGAAGAGTACGGCGGACTCGGCGTCGACGACTTCCGCTACAACGTGGTCATCGCAGAGGAGCTGGTGCGGAACGAGGTAGCGGGGGACGGATTCGCCCTGCACAACGACATCGTCACGCCCTACCTGCTCCACCAGTGCAGCCCGCAGCAGCAGCGCCGCTGGCTGCCCGGCTGCGTCGCCGGCGACACGGTGACCGCGATCGCGATGACCGAGCCTGGTGCGGGCTCCGACCTGGCCAGGATCCGCACGACGGCGCGACTCGAAGGCGACGAGGTCGTGCTCGACGGTGCCAAGACCTTCATCACCAACGGGACCACCGCCGATCTGGTCTTTGTCCTCGCCCGGACCGGCGAGGCGAGCGGCCGCGGGATGACGCTCGTCGCGGTCGAAGCGGGCACGGCTGGCTTCGAACAGGGCCGTCCCCTGCACAAGATCGGGCGGCGGGCACAGGACACCGGCGAGATGTCCTTCACCGGGTGCAGGGTGTCGGCTGCCAACATCGTGGGAGAGCCGGGGCGAGCGCTGGAGCTCGTGAAGCAGAACCTTCCGCGCGAGCGGCTGTCGATCGCCGTGACCGCGGCCGCCGCGGCCCGGCACGCCTTCGAGCTGGCCCTGGACTACTGCAAGGAACGGCAGACCTTCGGCCAGATTCTCGCCAGGCACCAGACGGTGCTGCACCGCCTAGCCGAGATGCTTACCGCGATCGAGGTGACGGCCAGTCATATCGACCGGTGCGTGGAGGCGTTGAACGCCGGAGAACTGACCGCAGAAGAAGCCGCAGCCGCCAAACTCTGGGCCACCGAGACGCAGTGGTCGGTCACCGACCAGGCCCTGCAGCTCTTCGGAGGCTACGGCTACATGGAGGAATACCCCATCGCTCGCATCTGGCGCGACGCGCGGGTGCAGCGCATCTACGGAGGGACCAGCGAGATCATGACCGAGATCGTGGGACGGGGGCTGCTGCGATGAACGGACTCGACCTGGCCGGGCGGACCGCCCTCGTCACGGGCGGTTCACGGGGCATCGGAAGCGCGGTCGTACGCCGACTCGCCGCCGCGGGCGCAGACGTCGCCTTCTCCTACCGACGGGAGGAGGAACAGGCCGCGGCCCTGCGCGACAAGCTGCTCGCGGACGGCCGCAGGGCCGCGACGTTCCAGGCGGACCTCGCCGAGACCGGGGCCGCCGCACGGCTGCACCGCGACTGTGTGGCGGAGCTCGGCGTGCCGACCCTGCTGGTGTGCAACGCGGGTAACGCCTCGCGCGGCAACTCCGTCATCGAGACCCCCGAGACGGAGTTCGAGCTCCTGTGGCGGGTCCATGTCCTGTCCACCCTGGAACTGCTGAGAGCCGCCATACCGGCGATGAGGGCGGCGGGCGGCGGCTCGGTGGTTCTGGTGTCCAGCTCCTACGCGGCCTCCCGCCCCGCGGGCACCGCCCCCTACATCGCGGCCAAGTCGGCGCTGGAGGGCATCGCGACCGTGCTGGCCAAGGAGGAACGCCCGCACGAGATCCGGGTCAACGTCGTGGCCCCGGGCCTGGTGGCCACAGACATGGGCGACCGGTTGGTCCGCTCCGGCGGCGTCCACCGCAGCGCGAGGGACCTGGACGCCGGAGCGCCCTTCGGCAGAGTGTGCCGGCCCGAGGACGTGGCTGACGTCGTCCTCACCGCCCTGGCCCCCCTCTCGTCCTACGTCACGGGGCACCTCTACGTCGTGGATGGCGGTGACTCACTGTGACACTCCACTGCGAGGAGGTGTCGGGGGCCAACGGCGCTGTTGCAGTCGTCACCTTCGACAACCCGCCGGTCAACACGCTCACCTACGATCTCATGCGCCGATTTCTCGACCATGTGGACAAGTGGCGCGACGACGAGAACACCGCCGTGGTCGTCTTGGCCTCGGCCGTTCCGGACTTCTTCACGGCCGGTGGCGACGTGGGCGAGTTGCTCGCCTCCGCGGGCAGTGCGGACTCCATAGCTGCTCACACAGAGCTCACCGACATGCTGTTCGGAGAACTCGATGCGCTCCCTCAGCCGCTTGTCGCGGCTGTGGACGGCGTTGCCGTGGGGGGTGGGCTCGAACTGCTGCTCTGCTGTGACCTGGTGGTGGCCTCCGACCGATCCCGCTTCGGTACACCGGAGGTCACGCTCGGCCTGATCCCTGGGGCGGGTGGCACGCAACGGCTCCCCCGCCGGGTGGGCCCGGGACCGGCCCTCGACATGCTGCTCACCGGTCGCCTCGTCACAGCCGATCACGCCCGGACGATCGGGCTGGTGAACGAAGTCACCACGCCGCAACACGTCAAGGACCAGGCGCTGAGCCTGGCCGGACGCCTGGCCCGCCTGCCCCGTGCGGCGGTACGCGCCGCCAAGGCCGCAGGCAAGGCCGCGGCCGACATGTCGTTGTCCGATGGGCTTGTCTTCGAACGGAAGCTGTTCACCGACCAGCTCCTCGGTGACGAGGCGCGGGACCGGCTGGCCGCCTTCGTCAGGGGCGAGCGTCTCTGATCCGCCGACTCCTCTCGCGGAGGCGGAGGGTGCAGAGGCGTGGCGACTGAGCGGCGCCGGATCAGTCGGCACCGGACACGTGAGTGGCGGTGCCGCCATGGCCGGTGGCCTCGGCGGGCCCAAGCTCAGCGATCCGGCCCATGGCGGCCGCGTAGCTTTCGTGCGGGGGCGCGTCGTGTGGGCTGGACTCCTGTCTGGCCGAGTAGCGCGGGTGACGGGATGTGGCGCAGCAAGGGCGCTTCAACACCGCCGCCCGCACGTGTGATGCTGTCGAGTGCGACGGCGAACGCCTCGGGCGCCATGCACAAAACGCTCGTGGCTCCCGATGAGGGTGGCGTGCCCGTGAAGCAGCGGATCATACGGGTCTCCGGAAGTCCTCCTGTGCCTGGCATACCCGCTGGCGCTAGGTGGTGCGAAGGTGTGCTGTGCCGGGTCGCTACCATGGGCGGCATGGCAGACGAGCCGGGCGGACGGTCGCGCAAAGCACCGAGGGCTTCCCGAGGAACGTCCGGACTCAACAGGCAAGGCGGTGGCTGACAGCCACCCGCGGGTCACCCTTGAGACAGCGTCACAGAAAATTACCGCCGAGGACCTCGGACCTCGGTAAGGGCGAATCTGCGGTGCAAGAGGTCACCGGTGCCCAGGGCGGCCTGGTCAGCTGGGTGAACCCCCACCTGGGAGCAACGCCCCCCCGCCGAAGAACGCAGAGGAGTTCCCTTGGCCACCCCTGTACGCATTGGACTGATCGGCTACGGCTTCGGCGGCCGCGTCTTCCACGCCCCGCTGCTCGTTGCCGCCCCGGAGTACGAATTCCTGGGCGTGGTCACCAGTTCCCCTGAGCGCCGAGCCCAGGTCGCCCAGGACATGAGCCGACGGGTCTTCGACTCAATGGAGGACCTGGCCCGCGCCGGTGCCGAGGCGGTCGTCGTCTCCACCCCGGCGGCCACGCACGTGACCCTGGTGCAGCAGGCGCTGGAACTGGGCCTGGCTGTCGTCTGCGACAAGCCGTTCGCACTCGACGCGGCCTCGGCCCGTGCGACCGTCGAACTCGCGGAGAAGAAGGGCCGTCCGCTGACGGTGTACCAGAACCGTCGGTGGGACTCCGATTTCCTCACCCTGCGGACGCTGCTCGACAGCGGCGAAATCGGGGCCGTGCTCCGCTATGAGGCCCGGTTTGAGGTCTTCCGGCCCGAGGCAGGTGCTCCTGCCGCGGGTGGCGGCACCCTTGTCGACTTCGGCAGCCACCTGGTCGACCAGGCCCTGGTGCTGTCCGGCCCGGTGGAGCGGGTGTACGCGGAGATGCACCACCGCGAGGACGAGGAAGGACTCGACGACGACGTCTTCGTGGCCCTGACGCACCGCGACGGGGTGCAGTCCCACCTGTGGGGCAGCTGGCGGCAGGGTGCGCCGGGGCCCAGCCTGCGCGTGACCGGGACTACCGGGACCTTCGTGGTCGACCACAGGGACAGCCAGGACCGCGGGCTGATGACCGGTGCGACGCCGCAGTCCGAGGGCGACAGCTGGGGTACCGTGCCCGAACAACTCTGGGGCCAGGTGCGCCGCGGAGATACCGCCGAGCCCGTCATGTCGAGCCGCGGCAGGTGGGACCTGTTCTATACGTCCTTCGCCGCCGCGGTCCGCGGTGAGGGACCTGTTCCCGTCGACCCCTGGGACGCGGTGGCCACCGCCACCGTCCTGGACGCCGCGCGGTCCAGCGCCCGCGACGGCCAGGTGGTGCGCCTTCCTTGACGTGACCCCGCGCCGGTGGCTTGCGGGCGGTGGCTCAGGAGGCTGCTGGGCCACCCCGGCTGGGACGAGCGGTGTTCAGGCCGAACAGTTCGCATATCGGTCTGATCCGCCGAACTTCATCGTGCACGGTCGTATGTGAGCCGACGGACAAGTCCGATCCGGTCGGTGACCGCCTCGATCAGCCGGACGGTGTGGCGTCCGTCCGGCGCGACGTCGCTCCTGGATTCAGCGATACCGGTGCAGAAGAGAGAGGCCGGAACGCCGCGCTGGTCGTCGAGACCGGGCAGGCCGCCGTTGTACACGCCGTCGACGCGCACCGCGAACGGCACCTCGGTTCCGGCCGAGAAGGCGTCCAGGACGGTCCACCGCGCGTCCGACAGCACGGGCCGAACAGGAACTGCGCCGGTCGGCCCGTCGTCGAATCGGTCGGTCGGCGCGCTGTCGATTCCGCCTTCCCGCAGCCAAGCCACAACGGAGTTGAGCGCCGTGACGTCTTCAGCCGCGACCGGAGTGCTCCAGGGGTCGTGTCCCGGTGCGCCCACCGGGTCCGGGACGCCGTCGGTCAACTGCCGTCGCCTGGCGAAGTAGTCCTGCTCGACGGTGCAGTCGAGCAGCCGCGCACCGTCCCAGTGGTAGAGGCTGATGCCGCGCCAGGCGGCGAGCCGCCCCCCATGCCGCCGTGAGGCGCCGTGCTCGGTGAAGACCAAGGCGAGCCGTTCGCCGTTGGTGACGAGCCGGTGAACAGTGAATCCCAGGCCGGGGAACTGGTCGTACTGCCGCTGTGTGGCAGCGCGGTAGGCCGTGTCGCGGCCACGGATCTCGTGCTCGCCCATCCGCAGCAGGTAGTCGTCCACCATCAAGGAGGCCAGCTGCGAGAAGTCGTGGGACGCCGTATAGGCGAAGGAGTACCGGCGCATCAGGGCGTGGAAGGGCGTGAGGCCCGTCGCAGCGTCTGGGGAATCAGTTCGCAAGGGCATGATGTCAACCATACGTTTGTTTGGTAAATCGCCTCAAGGCCTCCCCGGGCCGACCGAACCGTGGACCCTGGGGGCGGGCTCTCAGGCCTCGAGGGATTTGCGGCACATGCGGGAGATCTCCTCCGCGATCGCCTCGGGCGAGGAGCTACCTCCGGGCCGGTACCACCGGTAGACCCAGTTCGCGGCCCCGAGTATGGTCAGCGCCCCCAGGCGGGGATCGGCATCGGGACGGATCGTGCCGTCATCCTTACCGTCGATGACGAGCTTCTCCAGCCTGACGATGAAACCGTGCACGGGCAGTTCGGCCCGGCGGTCCGCGGTGAGCTGATCCGCCTCGTGCAGGTACACGGTCGTTTCGGTGAGGTGCTCGATCAGGAAGATCACGTGCTCTCGGACCAGCACCTCCAGCCGGTCGATGGCCGGCCCGTCGTCCGGCACGCGCTCGGCCAGGCGTTCCTCAGCCAGTACGAGCACCGAGCGGACGAGCTCGAAGAGCAGGTCTTCCTTGGTACGGATGTAGTAGTAGAGGCTGCCCTTGAGCATGCCGAGCTCATCCGCGATGCCCTGCAGGGTGGTCGCGGAGTACCCCTTGTCCGCGAAGGTCTTCGCGGCGACCTGGAGGAGCTCGGCCCAGCGCTCGTCCCCGGGCTTTCGGGTGGCTTCCGTACGCCCGGGCCGACTCTTTCTGGCCGTGCGTCCGACCCCACCCACGCGCGTTTTACCAGTCACTTCGGGCACCTTACACGATCGCTGTTGACGGAACTCCGACTTGTATCGCAGGCTATTCTACCAACCGATCGTTTGACAGTGAGGTTCCCATGACGATCTACGTCGCTCCCGAGCTGGGAGACCTGGACCTGCGCGGCGAGTCCGCGAGCCGGGATCCCTATACCGTCTACGACGCCCTGCGGGCACGCGGTCCGGTCGTCCTGAGCTCCGTACACCGCGCGTGGCTGATTACCTCGCACGCCGCCGTCGCCGACGCGTACACCCGTCCTGAACTGTCGTCGGACCGCATCGGGGCGATGATCGACGCTGGACACGTCGGTCTGGGTGAGCACTCGCTCAGCGTGCTGACACTGATGCGTGACTGGATGGTTGTCTCCGACCCGCCCGCCCACACCCGGCTGCGCCGGGTCGCCGCAGCCGCCTTCAAGCGCCAGCGGATCGGTCTGATGGCCGACCGGATCCGGGACCGCGTCGACGAGTTGCTGGACGCCTTCGTGCGCTCCGGCGAATCAGACCTCATCGAACACGTCGCCCATCCTCTGCCGGCCTCCCTGATCGCGGAGCTGCTGGGCGCGCCCGCCGACGACCGGGACAGATTCCGTCACTGGTCGGACGACCTCGCCCTGGTGGCGTTCGGCGCGGGAGGCGAGGCGCAGGAGGAACGGCACGCCCGGGCGTTGTCCGGGCTGGAGAGCATGTTCACCTACTTCCGTGACCTTCTGGAGCGGGCTCGATCGGCATCCGACGACACGATGCTGTCCGTCCTCGCCGCTGCCCAGCCCGACGGCGAACGGCTGACCGACGACGAGATCCTGTCCATGTGCGCCCTGCTGCTGTTCGCCGGCCATGAGACGACGATCAACTCGATCTCCAACGGCATCCTTGCTCTGCTGCGTCACCCCGAGCAGCTCCAGCAGCTCAAGGCCGACCCGTCGCTGATGGCCGGCGCGGTGGAGGAGATGCTGCGTTACGACGGCCCGGTCAAGCTCACCGTACGGTGGGTGAACCGGGATCTCGAACTGGGCGGCCAGACGCTGCGCACGGGCGACCGCGCGTACCTCGTGAACTCGGCGGCCAACCGCGACCCGTCGGTGTTCGCCTCCCCCGCCTCCTTCGACATCCGACGCTCGCCCAACCCGCACTTGGCCTTCGGCCGCGGCGTGCACGCCTGCATCGGGGCCCAGCTGGCCCGGCTCGAAATGCGGGTCGCGATCGAACGGATCCTGGAGCGGCTGCCCGGGCTGCGCCTGGACGAGGAGCCGCAGTGGCTGCCGAGCCTCGCCTCGCGGGCCATGCGCGAACTGCCGGTGGTGCACGATGCCCGCTGAGCGCGCCGATCCCCACGCCGCAGAAGCCACGGGGACTGTCCGGGTCGTCGCACGGACCGAAACCTGCGAGGGCAGCGCCCAGTGCATGCTGGCCCTCCCCGACCGCTTCGTCCTCGACGGACGGTCCCGAGTCGTCGTCGAGGTCGCCGAAGTGGACGAGGCGGACTACGACGATGTCGCGGCGGCGGTGCGGAACTGCCCCACCGGCTCGCTGCGGATCGAGTTCTGAATGACCCGGCCCGTGCCTGCGCCGCAGGACACAGGCCGGTCCGGAAAGAAGGGAAGAGATGACGACTCATGAGACATCCCTGGTGATCGGGAGCGATCTTCAAGGCCGGTTCCGTGAGGTGATGGCCGGCGTCGCCACACCCGTCTCGGTGGTCACCGCGCTGAGCGACGGCCGACCGCATGGCACCACGGTCAGTGCCTTCACGTCACTGTCTATGGCGCCGCCGATGGTGCTGGTCTCGCTCGATCGCCGTTCGAACCTGCTTGCGCTGATTCGACGTTCAGGCCGGTTCGGCCTGAACGTCCTCGGAGCACACCAGACCGCGCTGGCCATGGCATTTGCCAAGAAGGGCGCCGACAAGTTCACCGACGTGGTCTGGAGCCAGGAAGACGCGGTGCCCCGTCTGTCCGGCGCGCTCGGGTGGCTTTCGTGCGACGTGACAGACCTCGTCGACGGGGGCGACCACGTGGTGGTGTTCGGTGCGGTCCGCGCCGCCCAGGCCACCGAGGGCAAGCCCCTGACCTACCACGCTCGGATGTTCGGCACCCACGCGGCACTCGAACAGGTCTGACCGACCAGCCCCGGCGTCTGCCTGGGCAGCCTCGCGGCGGGACAGCGGTGACCGGCGTTTGCCGGGCACTCCCGCGTCGTGCGCCGCCCCTCGGGGAGTTCTCCGCCCTCATCTTTCGTAGCCAGAAGCGCCTTGGCTGTGTCCGCCGGATACGAGACGTGGCAGCAACACGGGGCTCACTGGGCGGAACTTCGCGGTCAACGCGGACCAGGCCTCCAAGAACCACCGGGCCACTGCACAGCCACCGGCAGGGCGAAGAGCGCTCCTACTCCCGACTGGCTACTGCCGTCCCCGTCATGATCCGAGGAAATCGCACGTGACCACGGCCGGGACGCGTGTGAGTCGACACATCGCCACGGCCAACTTTTCCCGAACCTTCACCTCCTTCTTCTTCCTGGAGTTCCCTGATGCGAGACGCAGTCATCGTCGAAGCGGTACGTACTCCTCTCGGCAAGCGCGGCGGGGGGTTGTCCGGCGTGCACGCCGTGGACCTCGCGGCTCACGTGCTCGAAGCCCTGTCCGAACGCTCCGGCATCGACCCCGCAGTCGTGGAGGACGTGTTCTGGGGGTGCGTCAGCCAGACCGGCGAGCAGACCTTCAATATCGGCCGCAACGCGGTCCTGGCGGCGGGCTGGCCCGAATCGGTGCCCGGCACCACCATCGACCGGCAGTGCGGCTCTTCCCAGCAGGCGGTCTCCTTCGCGGCGGCGACGGTGATCAGCGGCCAGGCGGAAGTCGTCGTGGCCGGAGGTGTGGAGTCGATGAGCCGGGTGCCGATGGGCTCCGCCAACGGTGACGGCTCGGTCGGGCATCCGCTCGGACCGCGGTTCCTGGCGCGCTACGACGGTGTGTATCCGAACCAGGGCCTGGGTGCGGAGATGATCGCGGAACGTTGGGGCTTCTCACGGACGCAGCTTGACGAGTTCTCCCTCGCCTCGCACGAGAAGGCCGCGAAAGCCCAGGCCGCGGGGGCATTCGAGGCGGAGATCGCGCCGGTGCCGGTGGGCGACGGCCGGGTCGTCGGCGTGGACGAGGGCGTCCGGCCGGGCGGCACGCTGGAGATCCTCGGCGGCCTCAAGACACCGTTCAAGCCGGACGGCGTCATCAGTGCGGGTAACGCCAGCCAGATCTCCGACGGTGCGGCCGCCCTGCTCGTGATGACTTCAGAGAAGGCACGTGAGCTGGGGTTGCGCCCGATCGTCCGGATCCACACGACCGTCATGGCGGCCGACGACCCCATGATCATGCTGACCGCCCCGATGCCTGCCACGCGGAAGGTGCTGCAGCGGGCCGGGCTGACCCTGGACGACATCGGAATCTACGAGGTCAACGAGGCGTTCGCACCAGTACCGCTCGCCTGGCTGCACGACCTGTCCGCGGACGAGAGCCGACTCAACCCCCTGGGCGGGGCGATCGCCCTGGGCCACCCGCTGGGTGGTTCCGGCGCCCGCATCATGACCACCCTCGTCCACCGGATGCGGGCCACCGGCACGCGCTATGGACTGCAGACGATGTGCGAGGGCGGCGGCATGGCCAACGCCACCGTGCTGGAGCTGCTGGACCAGTGACGCAGCCCGAATCCGTGGCGGAACAGGACGTTCCGGCGAGCTAACTATCTACCGGTTGTTTGATAGACCCGATAGACTCCTTCACCAGCGGGAGCAGGGCTCCCGCCCGACGCCTGGTGCGCTCGACGGCGACCGCACGAAGGGAAGCACATCATGGAAGCTCCCAAGCTCACGTCCCACGTGGACATCGACTCGCTCACGCATCTCACGCCGGAGCAGAGGAAGCACGTGCAGACCTGGATGGATCTCCAGGACCTCCTCAACACCGGCGAGTTCGGCGAGAAGATGGACGCCTTCTTCCACCCGGACATGACCTACGGCAACCCCTCGCGTCCGGACCTGGGCACCTACCGGGAGTGGAAGGTGTCCCCGCGTGAGCTGTACAAGAGGTTCCCGCCCTCGCGCTATCGGACGCTCAGCGCGCTCGGCAAGGGCGACAACGAGATCTGGGTCCACTGTGAGCACATGGGCGAGCACGTCGGCGGCCGCTACATGGGCGTAGAGCCGACGGGAAACCCTGTCAGGGTCGAGTGGTTCTCGATCGTCACCTTCAAGGACGGCCTGATCCACCGGATCTTCAGCATCGCCGACACCCTCAGCATGCTGATCCAGGTCGGTGTGGTGGCGCCGTCGACCCTCCCGGTCGACCCCTACAAGTAGCCCCCCTCACCGGCAGCAGCCGACGCCACCGGGCGAGCGCTGCGCACCGTAACCCCCTCTTGATCCTTCCTACACCCCTCAACGGCGAGAGACGGAGCCCCGATGACGACTTATGTACTCCTGCACGGCGGCGGAATGGGCGGATGGGTCTGGCGCCACGTCGCCGCCCCGCTCCGCGCGGCCGGCCATGACGTGCTGACTCCGACCTTCACCGGCTTCGGCGAACGGGTGCACCTGCTGTCCAAGGACCACGGGCACGACGTGCACGTCCAGGACGTGCTCGGAGTCCTGCGGTACGAGGACGTCAGCGATGTCGTCCTCGTCGGACACAGCTTCGCGGGAACCGTGATCCCGGGCGTGGTGGCCCAGGAGGGCGGCCGCATCGGGCGCGTCGTCTACCTGGACGCGGTGATGAGCTATTCCGGCGAGAGCGTCTCCGAGACCATGGGCCAGATGCTCGCCGACCAGATGCCAGGTGTTCGCGCCGCGGTCCAGGGTGGGCAGGCCGGCCCAGGGACGGACGTACACCTGCGCCAGCGTGAACTGCTGGCGGCCAATCCCCACGACGTGCCGGCTGAGCGCATGGAGTGGCTACTCGAGCACCTCTCCGACATGCCGCTGCGGTCCGTGGTCGACCCGGTCGCCGTCGGTGTGGAGACCCTTCCCCGGACCACCGAGTACATCGCCGCCAAGAACGACCCGACGATGGCCAGGTCCCACGAACGCGCGGTCGAACTCGGCTGGCAGGTGCACGAGTGGAAGGCCGACCACAGCTTCATCGTCGGCCAGCCCGAGCAGGTGGCCGACTTCCTGCTGGGCCGCAGCTGACCCGAGGAGCCGCGCGGTGTACGAGACGTTCTCCGTTGCCGGTCGGACAGCCCTGGTCACCGGTGCCACCTCCGGGATCGGAGCGATGGCCGCGGCGGCCCTGGCCGAAGCCGGGGCCACGGTGCACATCGTGGCCCGCGGCGCCGCCGACTGCGAAGAGACCGCGGCCAAGCTCCCTGGCGCGGTCGCGCTCCCTGGGGACGTGTCGACCCTGGACGGCGTGGAGGCGCTGGCCGGCCACGTGACGGGTCCTGTGCACATCCTGGTCAACAACGCCGGAACGGTGCGGGAGAACCCGCTGGGATCCTTCACCGAGGCCGACTGGGACGATGTGGTCGATCTCAATCTCAAGGCCCCGTTCTTCCTCACCCAGCGGCTCCTTCCCGCACTGCGGGCTGGCGCCTCCCCGCACGCGCCGGCCACGGTCATCAACGTCGGCTCGGTCGGCGGGCTGCGCGTCGGCCCCCGGCAGACGTACTCGTACGCCGCCTCCAAGGCCGGGCTGCACCAGCTGACCAAGTCGATGGCACGGCGGCTGGCCGGCGAACACATCACGGTGAATGCGATCGCCCCGGGGCTTTTCCCCAGCCGGATGACACCGGGCGACGGCGAGGCCGTACAGGCGGCGGTGAGCGTGTCCGTCCCCCGGGGCCGCATCGGGCGAGCCGAGGACATCGGCGGCGCGGTCCGCTTCCTCGCCTCGCCCGCCGCCGGATACATAACCGGCACCATCATCCCGGTCGACGGCGGCATGAGCCTGTAGACCCTGGTCGCAGTCATGCCGTGCCCGGCCGCGCCGGACACGGCCGGGCACACGGAAAGACAGGAACGAGGAGAGCATCACCATGGCTCCTGGAGCGGCACCTCCCGGTGACGGCGTGTTGTGGCGGCCGACCGAGTCGTCGATCGCCGCCACCCGGCTCGGCGCGTTCGCCCACTGGGTGTCCGAGCGGCGTGGCACCGCCTTCGGCGAGCCCGTGGACTACGACAGAATCTGGCACTGGTCGGTCGAATCGCCCCAGGAGTTCTGGGGCGACCTCGCCACCTGGACGGGCGCCCTGCCCGGTGTCCCCGACGCGGAGGTCCTGACCGACGCATCCATGCCCGGCGCGACCTGGTTTCCCGGCCGCACCCTCAACTACGCCGAGCAGGCGCTGCGACCAGCCGTCGACGGGCGCGTCGATCCGGGCAGCCCCGCCCTGATCGCGGTGGCCGAGGACTCCGAACCGGTCGACATCTCCTGGCAATCGCTGCGCGGACAGGTCGGAGCGCTCGCCGCGACCCTGCGGCGGCTCGGCGTGCGACCAGGCGACCGGGTCGTCGGCTACCTGCCGAACATCCCCGAAGCCGTGGTGGCCCTGCTCGCCACGGCCGCCGTCGGAGCCGTCTGGTCCGCATGCGCTCCCGACTTCGGTGCCCGCGCCGCGCTCGACCGCTTCACCCAGATCGAACCGGTCGTCCTGATCACGGTTGACGGGTATCGCTTCAACGGGCGGGCCCACGACCGTCGCGAGGCCGTCGGCGAGCTGCGCGCCGCGCTGCCCACGCTCCGGGCCACGATCCATGTGCCGCGACTGCAACCGGAGGAACTTTCCGAAGGTGGGCTGGCCTGGGCCGACACTGTCGCGGACTCGCAGGAGCCCGTCTTCGAGGCCCTCCCGTTCGACGCTCCCCTGTGGATCGTGTACTCCTCGGGCACCACCGGCCTGCCCAAGGGCATCGTCCACGGCCACGGCGGCATCGTGCTGGAGCAGTTGAAGATCGCCCAGCTGCACCAGGACGTGCACCCCGGTGACCGCTACTACTGGTACGCCTCAACCGCGTGGATCATGTGGAACATCGCCACGTCCGCCCTGCTGTCCGCCGCCACGGTGGTGGTGCACGACGGGGCGCCCGGCTTCCCCGACCTGGACGCCCAGTTCTCCGTTGCCGCTGCCACCGGCGTCACCCATCTGGGCACCAGCGCCGGGTACCTCAGCACCTGCGAGAAGGCTCGTCTGCACCCCGGCAAGGACCATGACCTCAGCAGACTGCGTGTCGTGGGCTCCACCGGCTCACCCTTGCCCACCTCGACGTTCTCGTGGGTGTACGACGCGATACGGCCGGATGTCCTCCTGGCCTCCATCTCCGGGGGCACGGACGTGGCCACGGGCTTCCTCGGAGCGAGCCCGCTGCTGCCGGTGATCGCCGGAGAGCTGCAGCGCCCCATGCTCGGCGTCGCCGCGGCCGCCTGGGACGAGGACGGCCACGCCGTGCGGGGCGAACTCGGCGAACTGGTCGTCACCCTGCCGATGCCCTCCATGCCCCTGTACTTCTGGAACGACCCCGACGGCACCCGTTACCGCCAGGCCTACTTCGAACCGTGGCCCGGAACCTGGCGGCACGGGGACTGGATCGAGACCACGGGCAGCGGCGGAGTGGTGGTCACGGGCCGGTCGGACGCCACACTCAACCGTGGCGGGGTACGCATCGGCACCGCCGACATCTACGCCATCGTCGAGCACCTGCCGGAGATCGCCGACTGCCTGGTCCTCGGCGTCGAGCAGCCCGACGGCGGCTACTGGATGCCGCTGTTCGTCCAGCTCACCGACGGACAGGAGCTCACCGAAGCGCTCACCGAACGGATCCGGCAGTCGATCCGCCACCAGGCCAGCCCCCGGCACGTGCCGGACGAGATCCTGGAAGTCCCGGGCGTCCCCCGCACCCGGACCGGCAAACGGCTGGAAGTTCCGCTCAAGCGACTCTTCATGGGCATCGCGCCGGACTCGGCGGTCAACCCTGCCACCGTCGACGATCCAGATCTCCTCGCCCACTACGCACGCCTGGCCCGTGAGCGCGGCGCCACCACGACCTGACCCCCTCTTGCTTGCCTTTCCGTCCTCGACAAGTCCGTGGAGTGAATCCCGACATGCATCGCATCCTGGTCGTCAACAGTTCTACCCGGCAGGGACGGTTCAGCGACGGCGTCGCCGGCTGGGCCGTACAACGGCTGAAGGAGCGAGGCGACTTCCTCGTCGACCTGCTCGACCTGCGCGACCACCCCCTGCCTCTCTTCGACGGCGCTCCGCCGGCCTACCACCCCCGCGAGTACGCCGACGAGAACGTCGCCCGCCTCGCCCGGCGGATCGACGCCGCCGACGGCTACGTCGTCCTGGTCGCCGAATACAACCACGGATACACCGCCGCCCTGAAGAACGCGCTCGACCACACCTTCGCCGAGTGGCAGCGCAAGCCCGTGACCTTCATCGGCTGGGGCAACGTCGGCGGCGCCCGCGCCATCGAGCAACTGCGCGAGGTCGCAGTCGAGTTCGAGATGGCCCCGCTGCGCCACGCCGTCCACATCCTGCCGGACGTGATGCGGGCGGCCCGCGACCGGGGCGGCCAGGCCGACGAGACGCTGCTCGCTCCGCTCGAGCCGCGGCTCGAACTCCTCGCGAACGACCTCGCCTGGTGGACCGACGCCCTGGCGTCAGCGCGTACGCGAGAAGACCACTGACCCGACGCGGATGAGAACGGCGCACCTCAGGATCGGACATGCGGCATGGTGACGCACCCGCGAGCCTCACCGTCCCTTCACTCCGTCGGGAGTCTGCCGGCCGACTCCCGACGGACCCGCCGCCTCCCCAAGCACACGCCCCGCACAGGAGAAACCCCATGCCCACTGCCCCTTCAGGCCCCCTCGCCGGGCTGCGCGTCCTCGAACTCGGAGGCATCGGCCCCGGACCGTTCTGCGGGATGATCCTCGCCGACATGGGCGCGGAGGTCATCCGCATCGACCGGACGGCCGAGGCGGGACGCCCCGCCTTCAACCCTGTTCTGCAACGAGGGCGCCGCTCGGTCGCTCTGGACCTGAAGGCCACTGAAGGGACCCGGACGGCGTTGAGGCTGGTCGACACCGCCGATGCGCTGATCGAGGGCTTCCGGCCGGGTGTTGCCGAGCGCCTCGGCCTGGGCCCGGAGGAATGCCTGGCACGCAACCCCAAGCTGGTCTACGGGCGGATGACCGGATGGGGCCAGGACGGCCCGCTCGCCCACACACCGGGCCACGACATCAACTACATCGCGCTGTCCGGGGCGTTGCACGCCATCGGGCCGGCTGACGGCGATCCCACCGTGCCGCTCAACCTGATCGGCGACATGGGTGGCGGGGGCCTGCTGCTCGCCCTGGGCATCGTCGGCGGGCTGGTGCACGCCAGGGCCACCGGCCGCGGCCAGGTAGTGGACGCGGCGATGACCGACGGCAGCGCCCTGCAGCTCGCCCTGGTCCACGGCATGATGGCTCAGGGACAGTGGACCGACCGGCGGGGCGGCAACCAGCTCGACGGCGCCGCGCCCTTCTACCGCACCTACCGTTGTGCGGACGTCGGCCACATGGCCGTGGGCTGCATCGAGCCGCAGTTCTACGCGGAGTTCCTCGACGTGCTCGGACTGAGCACCGACCCGCTGTTCGCCAAACAGAACGACACCTCTGCCTGGCCGGCCATGGCCGCCCGTCTGGAGGAGATCTTCGCCCACCGCACGCGCTCCGAATGGACCGCCGCTTTCACGGACCGCGAGGCCTGCACCACCCCGGTGCTCGACTTCACCGAGGCCGCCACCCACCCGCACAACGTCGCGCGCGGCACCTACCTCACCCGGGACGACGACCTCCTCTCGCCCGCCCCTGCCCCCCGCTTCCTGGGAACGCCCACCGCGGCAGGCCACCCGGCCCCTTCAAACGGTGCGCACACCGACGAGGTCCTCCTGGCCGCCGGACTCAGCGCCGACGAACTTGCCGCCCTGCGCACCCAGGGCGTCATCGCCTGACCAACCCCGTCTGCCTCACCCAGCAGCGTCTGCTGTCCCCGGAGGTCCGGCAGAGCCGCTCGCACGCCGCGGCCGCACGCTCCCGCATCCACCACCGCAGCGACTCCGATCGGCCGCTCCCGCCTCCTCGCACAAGGAGTTCAGCATGAAAGCCTGGCACTACGTGTCCATCGACAAGCCCCTCACCGAGGTCACTCTGCCCGATCCCGTGGCAGGCCCCGGCCAAGTCGTCATCGACGTCAAGGGCGCCGGTCTGTGTCACACCGACATCTCTTTCCTCGACGGCCATGTCCCCGGCATGCCCACCCACCTTCCGATCGTGCTCGGCCACGAGGTGGCCGGCGTCATCACCGAACTCGGCGACGACGTCACCGACTTCGCGGTCGGCGAGCGGGTCGCCCTCGCCCCGAACGGGAATCCGTTCACCGCACCCGGAGTCGGCCGTGACGGCGGATTCGCCGAGCGCACCATCGGCCTTGTCCCCGAACTCGTACGGATTCCGGACAGCGTCTCGTATGCCCAGGCCGCGACGGCCACCGACGCGGGCGGAACCGCCCACCACGCGGTCAAGGTCGTCGGTGGTGTGGAGGCCGGCGTGCGTCTCGGAGTGATCGGCCTCGGCGGCCTGGGCCAGATGGGCGCGCGTATCGGCGTGCTGCTCGGCGCGGAGGTCTACGCCGCCGACATCCGCGAGGAACAGGAGCCGGTGGCCTGCGCATTGGGGGTGGCCGGCTTCTTCGCGGACGCCGCCGGGTTCGCCTCGCTGGGCCTCGACGTGATTGTCGACTTCGCTGGGGTCGACACGACCGCGACCGCGATCGACGCGGTCCGTGCGGGCGGGCGCGTCGTCCAGATCGGCGCGTCCAAGCCGGATACCACCATCAACCTGATATCGCTGGTCAACCGCAATGTCTCGCTGCTCGGCAGTCTCGGCGGTGACAAGGCGGATGTTGCTGCGGTCATCGATCTGTTCGCGACCGGAGAACTCGCCCCTCCGATCAGCACGCTCCCCTTCGAGGAGATCGGCACGGGCATCGAGGCGTTGCGCCGCGGCGAGGTGGCCGGTCGCAGCGTGTCCGTCCGGCCGTGAGTGAGGGATGGTTTGCTGGGCACCAAAGGTATTGATGGCGGGACAACAGTCACAGGCAGTGCTTGATCATCAACGCGCAGGTGTCGTTGATCCTGTGCTGATCGTGCCGAGATTCGCGGCCAACGTACGGACGTCGGGCGTCGGTGTCGTGCCCTGTGCCGGATCAGCTCTTGGGGTGTTGATCTCTTCGGTCGGCTGGGGGAAGCGTCAAACATTTTTCTTGGGCAGTGGCCTCTGAGCGACCGCACCACCGACGGACAACACCCCGCTCCTCGGCCTCAGAGCGCTGGTGAGGAGTTCGTGGTGATGGGCTGCTCGGTCCAGATGGTCTTGCCATGTTGCCCGTAGCGGCTGCCCCAGCGGGTGGTGAGCTGGGCGACCAGGAACAGGCCACGTCCGCCTTCGTCGGTGGTGAGGGCGCGGCGCAGGCGCGGCTGGGTGTTGCTCGGGTCGGTGACTTCGCAGACCAGGATGTCCTCGTGGATGAGCCGCAGGCCGAGCGGGGCGCCGCCGTAGCGGATGGCGTTGGTGACCAGCTCGCTGACGATCAGCTCGGTGGTGAGGACCAGGTCGTCCAGCCCCCAGGCGGTCAGCTGACGGGTCGCCGCTTCGCGGGCCTTTGTGACAACGGCGGGGTCCGCGGGGAACTCCCAGCTCGCGATGTTCTCTGCGGGCGTCGCGCGGGTGCGGGCGAGGAGCAGGGCGATGTCGTCGCTGGGCGGGGTGTCATCGGTGTCGGTCAGCAGTGCGCGGCCGGTGTCATCCAAACGCCGGTCGGGGCTGCACAGAGCGATGAGCCTGCGCGTCAGCCGGTGGATGCCGGCGTCGACGTCGTGGTCGTCGCCTTCGACCAGGCCGTCGGTGAACAGGGCGAGAAGGCTGCCGGGCTCGAGGGTGACTGTGGTGGTCTCGAACGGCATGCCGCCGACACCCAGGGGCGGGCCGGGGGAGACCTCGAAGTCCTGAACCGTGCGGTCGGGCCGGACTGCGATGGGTGGGAAGTGCCCGGCGCTGGCCATGGTGCAGCAGCGGCTGACCGGATCGTAGACGGCGTACAGGCAGGTGGCGCCGACGGTGTCCCGGTCTTGAGGAGGAGCCTCGGCGGCGAGTTGCTGGACGAGGGCGTCGAGGTGGGTGAGGAGCTCGTTCGGCTCCAGCTCGAGATCGGCCAGGGTGCGGACGGCGGTGCGCAGGCGTCCCATCGTGGCGCTGGCGCGCAGGCCGTGGCCGATCACGTCACCCACGACGAAGGCCACTCGGAGGGAGGGCAGGGGGATGACATCGAACCAGTCGCCGCTGATGTCCGCCCCGCCGGCCGCAGGCCGGTACAGGCCCGTGGTTTCGGCGGCCGGGGTGTCGGTGGTGGCGCGGGGAAGGAGGCTCTGCTGCAAGGCAACGGCCGCCCGGTGCTCACGGGCGTACCGGCGGGCGTTGTCCACGCTCAGAGCGGCTCGTGACGCGATCTCCGCGAGCAGGTCGGCGTCATCCTGGTCGTGGGGTTCGGTCTGCTCGGTGCGCCAGACCGAAACCACCCCCAGCATGAGGCCACGGGCGAACAAGGGAGCGGTGACGTTCGAATGTCCACGCTCCGGCACGTTCAGACGTATCAGTTCGGTGTTGTCTTCGACCGCTGAACTGATGCTCGCCACATCAGGCACAAGGATGGTCTCACCGTACTGGAGGCGCCGCAGTACGGCGATGTCGGGCTGAATCGGCATCGTGGAGCCCGGCTGAAGCAGGCCAGCGGGCCACTGGCCGCTGGCCGAGGCGACGGCGGCCCGGTGCATGTGCCAGAGCCCCGGGCCGAGGATCTTCGGTGGTTCGTCACCCTTGAGGACGGCCTCGGCCAGGTCCACCGACGTCAGGTCCCCGAGGGCAGGGACGAGGACGTCCGCCAGGTCCTGGGCGGTGCGGGTGATGTCGAGCGAGCCGCCGATACGGGTGGCGGCTTCGTGCCTCAGGTCCACATGCCGACGGGGTTGCTTACTTTCGGTGACCATCGCTGCGACCCCTGTGGGGCGGCCCGCTGCGTCCTCCAGCCGGAAGGCGGACAAGGAGAAGAACGACTGGCTTCCTGGTTCGCGTGGCGATCGCATCCGCTGCGTTTGGTCGATCACCGTTCTCCCTGTCTCCAGAACCCGGCGCAGCACTGCTTCGGTGTGCTCGGTGGAGATGGCGTCACGCAGCCGAGGAGCAAGGCCTGGACGCGGTCCGTCGCAGATGGCAGAGGTGGCGTTGGTCCGTACGACGTTCATGCCGGTGTCGTGGATGCGCACCGCGATCCGGTCCTGGGCGAGCAGTGAGTGAAGGAAGGACGCGCTCTGTTCCCAGTCGGCCACGCCTGGAGCGGGGCTCGCCAGGATCAGCAGTTCGGCCGAGCCGTCCAGGGGCAGGGCGTGGAGAACAACCTCTATCCTCCGGCCCGAGCGGTGTTGGAGCGTCACCCGACCCGTCGGCGGGCTCCACGGCGTAGACCGCGGTGCCAGGGAGCCCCCGTCGTCCGCTTCGGGGAACAGCGTCCGGATAGGCCGGCCGCAGACCTCGGCTGCTGTACGGCCCACCAGCTCCGTGGCCGTACGGGACCAGCGCAGCACCGTGCCCTCTTCGTCGACCAGGACCGCTGCCATGCCGCTGAGTGAAAAGGCACTACCCGGATCGCCAGAGGAGTTCATCCCGCTCCCCGTAGATGGTGTGGTGACAATCACCTTACATGTGCATATAAGGGGTAGCAGATGTCCGCGGCGATCGGCACTCGATCAGGGACCCCGGATCCCCCGATGCGGTGCGTGGCGACCATGGCGCGCGAGCAGGGCACTGAGTCGGCGACGGTGCGCGCCCCGAGGGACAGCAGCGGCGGTCTGATCCCCAGCCGTGCTCTGCACAGCGTGAAGCCCGCCTCCTCCGCCTGTTCCGGTTCACGGATGGCCGACTCCTGCCGGCCGGAGGCGACGGGCGCGCGGAAGAGGTCTCGTCGCGGTCAAGCACACGAGGGCTTGACCGCGACGTCAAGGGTGGACGGGGCGGAGTCTGGGCCGGTGAGGCCGTGTGGGGGAGGAACTCGACCAGTCAGTCGCTGTAGGGGTAGAAACCACGACCGGTCTTACGCCCGAGGTGACCGGCGGCGACCATGCGGCGCAGCAGGGCGGGCGGTGCGTACAGCGGTTCCTTGAACTCCTCGTACATGGACTCGGCCACCGCCTGCGCGGTGTCCAGGCCGATGAGGTCGAGCAGGCGCAGCGGGCCCATGGGATGGGCGCAGCCGAGCTCCATGCCCTGGTCGATGTCGTCCGGGCGTGCTGCGCCGGACTCCACCATACGAACCGCGCTGAGCAGATAGGGCACGAGGAGCGCGTTGACGACGAAGCCGGAGCGGTCGGGGGCTTGGACGGCCTGCTTGCCCAGCTGCGCGGCGAAGTCGCGAGTGCGCTGCACCGTGTCCGTGCTGGTCGTCAGGGCCGGGATGACCTCGACCAGTTGCTGCACGGGCACGGGGTTGAAGAAGTGCATGCCGATGACATGCGTCGGCCGCTCAGTGGCTACGGCGAGATCGACGATGGGGATGGAGGAGGTGTTGGTGGCCAGGATCGCCATTGGGTCTTCCATGACCTTGGCAAGCGTTCCGAGCACGGCGGTTTTGATGTCGCGATTCTCGGCGACGGCCTCGACTACGAACTGACGGTCGGCCAGATCGCCCAGGTCGTGGGTGAACGACAGTCGGGCGAGGGCCTGGTCGCGCTGCTGCTCACTGAGCTTGCCGCGTCGTACTCCTCGATCGAGGGATGCGGTGAGTCGGCGGCGGCCGCTCTCCAGCGCGTCGGGATTGGCCTCTGCGACGCGGACGTCGATACCGCCGCGGGCGGCGATTTCGGCGATGCCGGAGCCCATGAGGCCGCAGCCGACGACTCCGAGGCGGGTGACGGGGTCCATCTGGTGTCCAATCCTGGGTCAGACGTTACGGCGGTACTGGCCGCCGACCTCGAAGAAGGCGTCGGTGATCTGCTGCAGTGAGCAGACCTGGGCGGCGTCCATGAGGACGGCGAAGACGTTGCTGCCGCTCATGGCCGCGTCCCTGAGGGCGGCGAGGGCGGCGTGGGCGGGCTCATGGTGGCTGGCCTGGTAGTTCCGGACGCGGTCGAGCTGGGACTGCTTCTCCTCTTCTGTGGCTCGAGCCAGCTCGATGGTGCCGGGTCCGGTGGTGTCGGCGTGGGGGTTGCGGAAGGTGTTGACGCCGATGATGGGCAGGGTGCCGTCGTGCTTGCGCTGTTCGTAGAGCATGGACTCGTCCTGGATGCGGCCGCGTTGGTAGCCGGTCTCCATGGCGCCGAGGACGCCGCCGCGCTCGCTGATCCGCTCGAACTCCTGCAGGACGGCCTCCTCGACGAGGTCGGTGAGTTCGTCGATGACGAACGACCCCTGGAGGGGGTTCTCGTTCATGGCCAGGCCCCATTCCCGGTTGATGATCAGCTGGATGGCCAGGGCCCGGCGGACGGAGTCCTCCGTGGGAGTGGTGACCGCTTCGTCGTAGGCGTTGGTGTGCAGGCTGTTGCAGTTGTCGTAGATCGCGATGAGCCCCTGCAGGGTGGTGCGGATGTCGTTGAAGTCCATCTCCTGGGCGTGCAGGGAGCGGCCGGAGGTCTGGACGTGGTACTTCAGCTTCTGCGACCGCTCGTTGGCCCCGTACTTCTCCTTCATCGCCACCGCCCAGATCCGGCGGGCGACCCGGCCCAGCACCGAGTACTCCGGGTCCATGCCGTTGGAGAAGAAGAACGACAGGTTGGGCGCGAAGTCGTCGATGTGCATGCCCCGCGCGAGGTAGGCCTCGACGTAGGTGAAACCGTTGGCCAGGGTGAAGGCGAGCTGGCTGATGGGGTTCGCGCCGGCCTCGGCGATGTGGTAGCCCGAGATGGACACCGAGTAGAAGTTGCGGACCTGCTGCTCGATGAACCACTCCTGGATGTCGGCCATCATCCGCAGGGAGAACTCGGTGGAGAACAGGCAGGTGTTCTGCCCCTGGTCCTCCTTGAGGATGTCGGCCTGGACGGTGCCGCGCACGTTCGCCAGCGCGTGCGCCCGCAGTTCGGCTGCCTCGTCGGGTGAGGGGTCGCGGCCCTCGGCGGCCCGGAAGCGGTCGATCTGCTGGTCGATGGCGGTGTTGAGGAAGAAGGCCAGGATGGTCGGCGCGGGCCCGTTGATGGTCATGGAGACGGAGGTGGTCGGGGCGACCAGGTCGAAACCGTCGTAGAGCGCCTTCATGTCCTCCAAAGTGGCCACGGAGACTCCGGAGGTGCCGACCTTGCCATAGATGTCGGGGCGTTCGTCTGGGTCGCGGCCGTAGAGGGTGACGGAGTCGAAGGCGGTGGACAGCCGGGTGGCCGGCTGACCTTCGGAGAGCATCTTGAAGCGCCGGTTGGTGCGGAACGGGTCGCCCTCGCCGGCGAACATCCGTGCCGGGTCCTCGCCGTCGCGCTTGAACGGGAACACCCCGGCGGTGAAGGGGAAGGCGCCGGGCAGGTTCTCCCGGCGCCAGAAGCTCACGAGCTCCCCGTGGTCGGTGAAGCGGGGCAGCGCGACGCGGGGAATCCTGTTGCCGGAGAGGGACTCGCGGGTCAGCTTGGTGCGGATCTCCTTGTCCCGGACCGTCACGACCTGCTCGTCGCCGGAGTACGACGCCACGACAGCGGGCCAGTTGCTGATCTGCTCGGTGATGGCGCGTGGGAGGTTCCTCCGGGCGTCATCGAGTAGCGACTGCACGTTCGCGACGTCGGAGCCGGCGTCGGCGAGTTCGCTCCTGACGGTCTCCAGACGCTGCACCCGCCGGGCCGACTCCGCGAGCTGCGCGGTCTGCGAGTGATACCCGCGGATCGTCTCGGTGATCTCGGCGAGATAGCGCACCCGGTCCGTGGGAACCACCTGCCGGATGCCGGATGAGTGGCGCACGTCGACCGGCGTCAGCGTGCCCTCGGACAGTGGCAGACCCTTCTCGGCCAGAGCGGTCCTGAGATGCTGGTAGAGCCCGGTGACGCCGTCGTCGTTGAAGGTGGCCGCGGAGGTCCCGTACACCGGCATGTCCTCGGGACGCAGGCCGAACGCCTCTCGGTTGCGGACCAGTTGGCGGCCCACGTCGCGCAGGGCGTCCTTCGCACCCCGCCGCTCGAACTTGTTGATCGCCACGACATCCGCGAAGTCGAGCATGTCGATCTTCTCCAGCTGCGAGGCGGCGCCGAACTCCGGCGTCATCACGTACAGCGAGGTGTCGACGAACGGCACGATCGCCGCGTCGCCCTGGCCGATACCGGGTGTCTCCACGATCACCAGGTCAAAGCCGGATGCCTTCACCACATCGATCACATCCGCCAGGTGCTCAGGCAGCTCGCGACTGCCACGGGTGGCCAGGCTCCGGAAGAAGACCCTGTTGCCGTCGAGGGAGTTCATGCGGATCCGGTCGCCCAGCAGCGCGCCCCCGCCCCGGCGGCGGGTCGGGTCGACTGCGATCACCGCGATCCGCAACTTGTCCTGCTGATCGACACGGAAGCGGCGCACCAGTTCGTCGGTCAGCGAGGACTTTCCCGAGCCGCCGGTGCCGGTGATGCCGAGCACTGGCGTGACCCGTGCCGCCGCCGCGGCACGCAGCTGTCCCAGGAGATCCGGGGGCAGCTTGCCGAACTCCGCACCCGTGATGGCACGGGCGATCGCGAACCGGTCGCCGGCAAGTACAGCGGCGGCGTCGGCCGGCCCGCCGTCCCACAGGTCGAAGTCGCACTTCAGCACCACCGAGTTGACCATCCCGGCCAGGCCCAACCGCTGGCCGTCCTCCGGCGAGAAGATGGTCACCCCGCTGTCGCGCAGCCGGTCTATCTCCTCGGGCACGATGACGCCGCCCCCGCCGCCCACCACGCGGACGTGGTCGGCGCCCTGCGCCCGCAACGACTCGACCAGGTACTCGAAGTACTCGACATGCCCACCCTGGTAGGACGAGACCGCTACGCCGTGCGCGTCCTCCTCGAGCGCCGCGTCCACGACCTCCTGCACGGACCGGTTGTGGCCAAGGTGGATCACCTCGGCGCCCTGGGACTGGAAGATCCGCCGCATGATGTTGATCGAGGCGTCATGCCCGTCGAACAGGGCCGAAGCGGTAACCAGACGGACGGGGTGCACGGGACGGTGCTGATCGCTCATGTGGGCCTTCCCAGACAGGTCAGGGGGACTGACCCCAAAATACTAGGACGTCCTAGTAAATCGCCTCGGGTCTGGAAGGCTGTGGCGAGAAGCACAGAGGGTGCGTGAGTTCCGGCCCGTGAGTGTTCGTGCCGGCCAACGCCCGCGGCGTTTGACCGACAGGGCGGAGTCCTGGCCGGATTTCGCTGCCGAGCTTGACGTCTTGGGCGGTGTCCAACGACGCTTGAGCGAACCACTTGGTCATTGTCCAAGAGGGTCGGGTTCGGGAGGATTCCGCCACGACCGACGTGACGCCTGCTGTGCCCTGCCTTGACCGGCCCTCACGCGACATGTCCGGCGGATGGGATTGCAGTGAGGGAAGAGTGGTGGATCAGGTCTCAGATGGGTGTGCCACGCCCGTGTCCGCGGCGTGATTCGCCGGGGCGGCCCATGGTTCGCATCCGTGATGGACGCGGTCTCGTCCTTGGGGGCCTGCCTGCCGCCGCCGCGTCGCTGCACCCGTTGTCCTGCTCGGTCGTCGCGATCCGGATGGCCGAGCCCTGCAGATTGCGATGGTCGGCCACTCCGCTCCCGGTCTGGCGCGGACCTGGCTTCTCGGGGCCGGGCAACGGCGTCCGTCCGTCTTCTCGTTTCGGCGAACGCGCCGTTCGGGCTGTTCCAAGGACCGAGTGACGCCATGACACCTCTGTGAGGAACGCGCTGTGAGTACAGATCGATTCATCCACCTCCCGCAGGGCGAGAGCAGGCCCACCCGCGTACCTGTGCAGCCCGTGTTCGCGGTGAAGGCGGGAAGCGAGGACACCGGCGGTGTCTTCTCCCTGCTGGAGGTGGTCGTCGGCCATGACGTGCCCCTCCACATCCACCACAATGACGACGAGGTCGTCTACATGCTCGAGGGTGAGATGGAGGCGACGTTCGACGGCCGCGTCTACGCGGTCAAGCCGGGCGACTTCTTGTTGCTGCCCCGCGGTGTTCCACACGCCATTCATCCGACCTCGGATGTCCCGCCCCGCCTGCTTCAGGTCTCGTCCCCTGGTGGATTCGAGCACTTCATCGAAGATGTGGCCGCAGGTATGGGGGAGGCAGCTTGAACGACTTTTCCCCCGACGCGGTACAGGAGATCACCGACAAGCACGGAATAACCTTCCTGCCTCCGCGTTCTTGATCTAGTGGCGCGGACTTCGTCCGCTTCGGGCGGCCTGCATGCCGACGGTGTGGGCCGCCCGGATGAGTCGGAAGTGCGCACAGGTGGCGTGCCGCGTCGCCGTGGTTCTCGACGAACCGGAAGGCGGACAGGTTCGCAGAACAGCTCGGCGTGCCCCGTGGTTGAACGTGCAGCGGCCGAATCCGCGCCCGCGGTGCCATCGCTCTCCCGTGCGGGACGGCCCCTGAATGGACCGAGGCGATAGGTCGCACCAGCCGTTTGCCGCCCACCCTCTTCCCGCCCTGTCGTGGCCGAGTGGGGCGAACGGTAACGGGACTTCGGCCTTGACCGACTGCGTGACGATGATCCCGGCCATCGACTCCGTGTCGCGGCACTCCCGCTCGCGCACCCGTCGTCGCGGCTACGCCGCCCGGCGGGACATGATCGATCTCCTCGGCTGTGCGGCCTCCCGGCAGGCCCATCGTGTGCAATGGGAGTGTGTGGTCAGTGGGGCTGAACCGACGTCCATCGCCAAGATCTGGAGGTCGGGTGTAGCCGGAAGTCATCTGGTGAGTGATATGCGTCTCATGTGAGAGGGGTGGAAGTGGAGAGCTTTCTCCAGTTGTCTTGGATGGTGAACAAGGAGGGCGCCCCGTTGGGGTGACGTACCCCTCCTGCCCGGGAGCAAGGGAACACATGAACTCAGATACCAGGGTGGACACACAGGGTGGGCGCCTTCCGTTGAAGCGCCGCGGCCTGCTGGCAGGAACGGTCGCTGCCGCGGGTGTCGCGATGACGGCCGGACTTTCTTCCCCCGCGCAGGCCGCCACGACGAGCGTGACCGAGCCCGATCGCTTCCCCGCCGGCCGGCCGCTGCTCATCCGCGGGGCCACCGTCATCACGATGGACCGAGCACGCGGGATCTTGCCGGATACCGATGTCCTCGTCGTGCGCGACAAGATCAAGGCGGTGGGCAGAAAGCTGTCCGCGGCGCACGGTGCGACCATCATCGAGGCCAGGGGCGCCCTACTGATCCCGGGCTTCGTCGACACCCATCGCCACATGTGGCAGAGCGCGCTGCGTGGTGCGGGCGCCGACTGGACGCTGACCAACTACCTGACCGCGATGGGGATGTTGCCCCCGCTTTTCCGCCCCGAGGACATTTACGCCGGCAACTACCTCGGCATGGTCGATGCGGTGGCCGACGGCGTCACCACCGTCCTGGACTGGTCCCACGGGTCCGTCACGCCCGCCCACGCCGATGCCGCCGTCGATGCCCTGATGGCCGTACCCGGCCGGGCACGCTGGGCGTACGGCCGGTTCCCCCTCGACCTCTCCTGGGTCACCAGCGGTGAGGTCGACCGGATCAGGGAGGCGCGGTTCAGCAGCGATGACCAGCTGGTGACCATGCAGCTGGCACTGCACGCGCCGTCGGACTCCGTCGGGGATGCCGCGTGGCGCTACGCGGTGGAACACGATGTCCCGGTGAACTCGCACGTCGGCTTCTTCGGCGCGGCCTCGGACTCGGACGTCAGGCGCCTGGTGGAGAACAAGTTCCTGAGCCCGAGCACGACGCTCGCCCACGCCACTGCCATGTCGGACGACTCCTACCGGCTGATCGCCGACAGCGGTGCCTTCGTATCGCTGTCGGCGGAGAGCGACCTGAACATGGGACAGGGCTACCCGCCCACGGGGGTGGTACGTCGCTTCGGCATCCCCATCTCCCTGTCCGTCGACAGCCTGCTGGGGTGGAGCGGCGACATGTTCTCCAACATGCGGGCCATCCTCAGCGCCGAGCGCGGGCTGGTCCACCTGCGCGCACATGAGCGCGGGGAAATGGTGGCCAGCCTCGACCTGCGCGCCGCCGACGTTCTGCGCTATGCCACCCTCGGCGGCGCCGAGGCCCTGGGCATGGCCGACCGGATCGGCTCCATCACACCGGGCAAGCTCGCCGACCTCGTGCTGCTCCGGCAGGACACGCCGTCGATGACTCCAGTGAACAACCCCATCGGACACCTGGTGTTCCATGCGGGACGCGGGGACATCGACACCGTCGTCGTGAACGGCAGAGTGCTCAAGCACCGAGGCGAGCTGATCGGCGTCAACCTCCCCCGGGCGCGCCGACTGGCCGAGGCGACCCAGGACCATCTCGTTTCCTCCATAGGGGAAGAGGCGTGGCGAAACCTGATCGATCCGCCTCGCCCCTGAACTGTCCTGGACCTGACGGAAGGCTCCGCCGCCGTCAGCCGCGGCCTACCGGATGCGCGGTCGTCGTGGGCGTCGCCACCGACGACCGGCGTGGCCATCACCACCCGACTGACCGAGCGAGCGGCCGGCGGACGACGCGGAGTTCCCGCTCTCCGTCGGCGCCGCCGCCCTCGGACCGCTGGGGACGGCATCCTCGGGCGCATCAGCCTCCGCGTCGACGACCGCACGCTCCTCGTCCGCTGCCGGGGGCCGCGCGAACGCGGCCTGCTGTACACCGAGCCGGACGACATACGCCTGGTCGACCTCGAGGAGCCGCGGCCGCTCTCGGGAACTCGACGGATGGGCCGCACCGAACGAACTCCCCCTGCACACGGAGGTCCTGCGCAGCCGCCGGGATGTGACCTGCGTCGTCCACGCGCATCCCCTGGCGGTCGTGGCGGCCGATCTCGCGGGACTGCGGTTCCGCCCCCCTCATCGACGCCTTCGACATCCCCGGCACACGGCTGCCGCTCGTGCCGTACCGGTCCACCCGCGAGGGGTCCTGATCCGCGACCGTCGGCTCGCGTCGAGATGGCCGCCGCGCTCGGGGACGGTGAGGCCGTCGTGCTGCGCGGTCACGGACTGACCACCACCGGCGCCGGCGTCCCCGAGGCCGTACTGCGTGCCATCCCGGTCGACACCATCGCCCGCCTCTCCCTGGACGTCGTTAAGGCGGGCGGAACCCTGACGCATCTCCCCGATGAGGGCATGCGCGAACTCCCCGGTCTTGGTGGCTCGTTCAACCACGACATGGCGTGGCGACACGAACTGGCCCGGCTCGTCCGGCACATGCAGGGAACCGCACCAGGGTCCCGGTTCCTTGCCTCTTGAGCGTCGAACTCGGGGACTTCAGCTGCTTGGGCCGTGTGGAGGCTGATGTGGCACGTATCGCCTCCGAGCGGACAGCTGACATGTCTTCAGCTGTTGACCGAGTGGTAATAGTAATGGACACGACACTCGGGGAGTGCGTCCGATTACTCTCTGTGTCGGCCTGGTGGTCGAGGGTCTGACGAAACGCGCGACAGTCGGCTGCGGGGCGTCGCTGGGGGCTCCCCTGCTGTCACAGCTTGCGGAAGTCCCAGGAGGCGATCTTCGACGGGGTCAGGCGGATCCATGCGTGGCGGCCGTCGTGCGGCATTGCCTCCAGGTCGAAGTTCTTACGGGCGAACAACGCTTCCAGCGCGTTGAGCTCGGTGCACGGTTCTCCAGTGCGGGGAATCTCGCCCACGAACTCCACGGTTCCCGACAGTTCGGCCCCGCGCAGCTCTCCGTACCCCTCGCCCGAGTCGATGAGTATCGCGACGCGCGGGTCGTGACGGAGGTCGGCCCACCGCTTGCTGCGCACGATGGAGTACAACCACAACGAGGTCCCGTCCCATGCGAACCACAGGGCACTGACGTGCGGGGTGCCTGCGCTTGACACGGTGGCGGTCCGGCAGGTGCGCTCGGTGGTGAGGAACTCGTCCAGCTCGTCCGGCGTCATCATGATGCTCCGGCTCCTGCGCTGAGTTGCAGCCATGCGGACCTCTCTTCACTTGCGTCAGGACGTCGGGATGTCGGAACGTCAGGGGCCACGTCGTTTCTGACGTACCGTCAGAAGCATGGGTCATTTTCCTTGAGCTCGCAATGGATGAGAACCCTCTTCCGGCTCCCGACGTCGATCGACGCGCCCTGCGTCCGCGACGGCTGCGCCGGGTGTTCCCGCAGTCGGGTACGCGGGAGCAGTCGATATGGTTCCGTCGCGTGGACGTCCGGCTCCGCGCCGCCTGGAGGAGGCGGTGGCTGGTGAGTGTCGAGCCTGCGGCCGGAGGCGATCCGAGGCGTCCGGGGCGATGCGGGTCCGCAGGCCGGAGCCGGTGACTGGTGGCGCTGCGGGCACGTGGTCGAGACCGTCATGCGAAGCGGGTGAAGCCGTCCTCGCCGCAGCCCCGAGCGCCGGCCCGGCCTGGAGGTGCTTCTCGACCTGCTTCGCACCGACGCCCTCCGCCGACGATGACGCGCGGCCGTCGAACTCGGGACACCGGGCCCTCGCGGACACGGTCGAGGCCCGCCACTTCGTACTGCTCCGACGGGGTCACGGCCGTCCGGCGCAGTGTCTGACGGGTCAGCCGACGGGGTGGCCGACGGCCTTGGGGGAGGGGCCGTAGTGGTTGACGTCCGGTGTGCTGTCCACCGTCATGCCCACGAGGTAGATGATCGGGCCGATGAGGGGGATCAGGGCGATGAGCATTCTCCAGCCCGACTTGCCGGTGTCGTGCAACCGACGAACGGAGACCGACAGCATGGGCACGAGGAACGGCAGTAGGAGGATGGTGAGAAGCGGAAGTTCGAAGGCGAAGCTGATCCCGACAATCGCGGCGGCGGCGCCCGTGTACACCACGGAGAACCACCAGTACTCCGAGCGCGGCGCGCGACCGGAGAACGTGGCGTACTTGGAGGTGAGGCACGTGCGTGCCGCGTCGGTGAACGACATGCTGGGCACGGCGATCCTTTCGCAGAGATATGGAATGGAGAGGGAGGTGGATCGGGCCGTAGGGTCCGGCCCGATCCGATGATCCAGGCGACGCCATCTCGGGCGGAGTGGACCGTGGGGATGCCCCCACATGGGGGGGTGTCTGGCCAGTGATCCGGATAGGGTTTTCCGGTTTGGCCCGGTCAGTCTAGCACGAAAAATGGATAGGGCAATCCGATTGCTGGGAGAGGCCACCGCGACTGCAGAGGAGGACCACACAGGCACAGGCCCCGACACCGGTCTCGGTCGGCATCGAGGCCTCGGATGGCCATCTCGAACGCACCTCACTGAACGTCCGGTCCCGTTCCGCACGCATCCCGCGGGGTGTCTTCGTCCCCGTCGGCCGTCTGGCGATGAGTGCTGCGGTCAGCGCGGTTCGCGGACGACGGCGACGCCTCCCGGTGGGACGGTGACGGTACCGGTGATCGGTGTGCCGGTGAGGAGTTCGATGCCTTCGGCGCGCGCTTCGGCCCCCTTTCCGGTGTGGTCGATGAGGAACAGGTAGTCGGCCTCCGTGCCCCGCCGCCGCACGACCTCGACGCCGGCGAGCGCCTCGTGCTCCGGTGTGACGCCCGCCTCCTGGCGAATGCGGTGGAGCAGGGCGGCGAGCGTGTCCTGGTCGGGGCGGGTGGCCAGATACCAGGCGGTGCCGTTGCCGTACTGGTGCCGTGTCACGGCGGGGTGGCCGGTCAGTGGGCCGTCGGCGTAGGAGGCGACGGTGGCTGCGCCGGTGAGCCGGACCCGTTCCGACCACAGGTCGGCGGTGGCGGCCGGAGGCACATCGCCGGTCAGGCCGGTCGCCTCTCCCGGCAGGAGGGGGAAGAGCTCGTCGGTGACCACGCCGAGCACGTCGCGGAACGCACCGGGGTAGCCGCCCAGGTATACATGAGCGTTCTCGTCGACCATGCCGCTGTGGAAGCCCACGGCCAGGGTGCCCCCGCTTTCGGCGAAGCGGGCGAGGCCGGCCGCGGCCGCCTCTGTCACCAGGTACAGAGACGGGGCGAGGACGAGCTTGTAGTGGTCGAGTCCGGGGTCGTCTGGGCGTACGAAGTCGACGGCGACTCCGGCCCGCCACAGGGGCGTGTACCAGTCACGCACCAGGTCCTGGTAGCGCAGTTCGCCGCTGGGCTGGGAGGGCAGTTCCAGCGCCCAGCGTGCGTCCCAGTCCCACACGATCGCCACCTGCGCCGCGCTGACGGAACCCCGCACCTCGGCCAGGGCCTTCAACTCCGTGCCCAGTTGGACGACGTCCCGCCAGATCTGGCTGTCGGTACCGGAGTGCGGGAGCATCGCCGAGTGCCACTGTTCGGCGCCGGCCTTGGCCGCACGCCACTGGAAGAACGAAATGCCGTCGGCGCCGTGGGCCACGTGTGCCAGGGCGTTGCGCCGCATTTCTCCTGGCCGCTTGGCCCGGTTGACGGGCTGCCAGTTGACGGCGCCGGTCGAGTGCTCCATGAGGAACCACGGGCCGCCGGCGAGGGATCGCATCAGGTCGCCGTTGAGGGCGATGTCGATCTCGGCCTCCGGGTCGTCGGACATCAGGTAGTGGTCGTTGGAGAGGATGTCCAACTCGGGTGCCCAGCGCCAGTAGTCCATCGCGTCGATGGTGCGCAGGACCATGAAGTTGGTGGTGGCGGGGAGGTCCGGAGCGGCCCGGCGCAGCACGTTCCGCTCGGCGGTGCACAGCGAGAGCAGCTCGTCCGAGCAGAAGCGGCGCCAGTCCAGCTGGTGGGTGGGGTTGGGGACGGCGCCGGTGGCGCGGGGCGGCAGGATCTGGTCCCAGTCGTAGTACCACTGGCTCCAGAAGGTGGTGCCCCAGGCATGGTTGAGGGCGTTGAGGTCGTCGCCGTAGCGGGCCCGCAACCAGGTGCGGAACGCGGCGGCGCTGGTGTCGCAGTAGCAGGCGTCGTTGTGGCAGCCGTATTCGTTGTGGATGTGCCACAGGGCGACGGCCGGGTGGGCGGCGTAGCGCTCGGCGAGGGCCTCGGCGATGCGCAGGGCGGCTCTGCGGTAGGCGGGGCTGGACGGGCAGAAGGTCTGGCGGCTGCCGTACGACAGCGTGCGGCCGTCCTTGTCGACCGGCAGTGCTTCCGGGTACGCCTGGAAGAACCATGCGGGCGGGGAGGCGGTGGGGGTGGCGAGGTCGGCGGCGATGCCGTTCTCGTGCAGCAGATCGAGGATCTTGTCCATGCGGGAGAAGTCGTAGACGCCCTCCGCGGGTTCCAGCAGGGCCCAGGAGAAGATGCCGACGTTGACCATGGTCACCCCGGCCTCGCGCATGAGGCGCATGTCCTCGGCCCAGACCTCCTCGGGCCACTGCTCGGGGTTGTAGTCGCCGCCGTAGGCGATGCCGGGCAGGCGAAGGCGGCGTTCAGTACTCACTGGTGGTGCTCCACGAGGTAGCAGGAACAGATGATTTGAGAGGGCCGTCAGCCCTCGACGGCGCGGATCAGCCCTTGTTGGCGCCGAGGGTGAGG